>CANDYO010000031.1 GCA_947424995.1 Rickettsiales bacterium
CTCTGCATCCAGTGTACCAAGCGCTGGGTATAAAATGGCCACAAAAATTTAAGCATATTGATACGATGTAGTGCCTCGCTGCATCAAAACTCTAGGATTTACAAGGGGTTGAGGCCAGCCCCATTCCAAAGTCAAGAAAGTATATTTTTTCATTTTATTCTCTTCTATCCTTAAAAGATATTTTCTTATCAAGTTTACATAGCAATTAAATGTAAATTAAAATATCCGTTAAGTGCATTAATTATATTTAATTTTTGATGGATTGTTAAAATAATACACAAGGGATTCCTTATCAACTGTTTTTAGATAATCTCTTATTGTTAGCAATAATGCGGTTAGCTATTCCTAAGATATGACTTGTTGGAAGGTTGGCTAACTGACATACCTCAAAAAAATCTTTATCATTAGCACTGAACCAGTTTTCAGCTTGTTTGCGCCAAAGACAATATTTTTTATTTGAATTAGGCAATCGTAAGTCACTCAAAGCTTTGGCTATAACGGCTCGCCACAAAGTTATTTCTCCTTGGACTATTTGTTCATGATTACTAAGAAATAATGGATCACTTTCTACTGTTTTTTGTTTAACTACCACATCCCCTCTAATGATATATTTAAGCTTAGATAATCAATAGTTACCGCACAATAAAACGAAAGTCAAGCTATTACGCGCGGAATAATGCGATTTTAATTACGAAATATCGTGTTATAATATTATAATGATGACAGATAAAGAAATTATCGATAAGCAAAGACAAGCATTTAAAGAGTTCATGCAACTGCATAAGCTCAAGGCCTCGCCGTGGGCAAAAAAAGCTGGCGTCGCTGAAGCAACTATTCGCAATTATTTACATGGAAGAAATCAGTCTTTGACCAGTGTTAACTTAGAAAAACTAGCCAATGCTGCAGGAGCTCAAGCTCAGGACTTGATCAATAGCAAAAATATTGCTTTTGAACATTTAGAAAATATAGATAGCGGATATATCAACAAATCTTTGATGGTTCAATCTTTTATCGATATAGAGGAATATACTATTCAGTCTGGTCTTAAGCTAAGCTCGAAAGAAAGAGCAAATATTCTGATTGCTTGGTATGAACTAGCTAGAATGATTCAAAGAGATGGCTTATCACCTTCTTCAAATTTAACCCTTAAAGACTTTATTAAGAATGTAGCTTCTAACGCTTAAATTTAATAATAAAAATTAAAATCTCCTAATAAAGAAATTCCGTAATCATCAAAACCATTTACAATAATGGGATAAGCAACATATTTTGCTAACGCTCCACAACCAACAATCATTGAACCGACCATAGAAAACTGAAAAAAACCATTGTCTTTAATATAGCTTTCTGAAATATCTCGAGCTGACTTAGCAAGCGGAGAAAATAAATAATGATTTATGGTCCCAACCACAATATTACTAAATACAGAATTTGCGAACATCAAGACGTCTACTAAATGAGCTGCTGGCTGATTATTAGTTATCGCATGGACTGTACTAATTTTATTCCATATATCACCATCAAGAGTATAATTACTATTAGACTCTGAAACAATCAAGTTAACCATAAGATCATCAAGTTTTTGTGAATAGCTTTTTATTTCCTCGCTATAATTAATATAATTAATCACTTCCTCAACTTGATTTGCAACCAAAATCTTAATAACTCCACTGCCAACAGACTCAGAAATCCAAGAAATTTTCATGCGAGGTTGAGCTGCACTAAAATATTCTCTATAATTTTTATAATCTATTTTAGCTCTTTGCATCTCCATTGATGCTATAACTGGGATTCTAGAAATTATCTCACATGGATAGTTACTAAACTTGCTACTAGAAGACAGCTCTTTCTCTAACTGTTCAGTATCATTATACTTAGTAGTACCAGCTTTAATAATTAAAGCTTTGCAGATTACTCTTGATATAATAGAGATCTCCGAGCCTTCATCATATTGATCTGAAGTTGAACCAACTTGTGCTTTAGCGCCTTTTAACCACGATACACTCACAGCTGTTGTGGAGTCTTGAATAACAAACTTTGCAGTTGGATCTTTGCCAAGCTTATTGACATATCGTTCAAAGATAGTACTTATAGTCGCATAAAAACAAATACTATAAAAAAATTCATTAATATTTGGAACACGCACTATAACATAATTAAACATTTCTTTAATCATTTTACTTCAGTTTTCTAAAGATCATATCTTGATATACAAGACTTTTTCACTCAGCATACTATAGAGAATTAGTTAAAGTTCAACCAATAATACGGCGATTAACATTTAATTAATTATTATCCTATTTAATACTTATTTAATCAATATGGAGAAAATAGATTATGTCTAAAAGCTCTTCAACTAGCTCTAGTGATACTCAATCAGCTGATGCTTTAGCAACGGATGCTCCAGAACTAAAACTAGATCATGCTAAAATAGATGCGTTAATCGAACCTGAAGCAAGAGTGAAAGCTTATCAGGAGCTTTTTACAAAATATTTAGAAGCTATAGAGAAAGAACCAAGCGTTAATAAACAGCGATATTATGGACAGCACTTAGAAAATCTAATGCAGGAAATTGAAAATGATCCATTAGTATCACATGACTCCTATGAGAATGGAACGATTCTATTAGGTAAAAAATCAACAGAGAAATTACTATCTAAAATAGCAACCTTTACAGAAAATCTTAAGAACCCTGAACAAGGAAGATATATTACCATACATGCTAGCAGCGCAATTAAAGACCTTAACAATCTTGATAATTTCAAGGAAGCAGTTGGAAAATGCGTAACCACACAAGTAAGTGATCATATCAAAGACAAGCTAAAGCCGTGGGCTAATGAGCGTGGAGATACTAGCCTATCCAGAGAATTAACTGCACAAGAAGAAAAATTATGGGTACAAGGTGGAGGGGGGAAAGAAAAAAAGCAGTACGAAACAATGGGAAAGAAATTCTGGGACAAATGCTTAAGTTTTATGGAAAAATTTTTTCCACCTAAAGCTATAGCATTTGATGTAACTAAAGAAGCTAAAAAATACGAAGTTCTATTTAAAGCTGAAAAAACTAGCTACATTACTAAAGCTTTGAATTTTATTAAAGGTAACGTAGATAAAAATCAATCTGGAAAAATTTTAGAATCTCAAATTAATAAAAATATTGAGAGCTTAACACCTAAAGAAAGATCATCAGACATGGTCAAATCTTTTCAACAGCAACCAACTGTCACAACCACAACTCTTCCTTTCAATAAACTGCCATCAACACAACTAGGGAAATAATAAGCCCATATTCTTAAAGATAATTATTTAAAATTCGATTAAGTTTGCTATAGTGAAACAATAATTAAAATTATGGAGAAATCATGGCATCTTATCAGTATGTGTACGTAATAAAAGGCTTAAAGAAAGTATATGGCACCAGAGAGGTGATCAAAGACTTATACCTATCATTCTTGCCTGGAGCGAAGATAGGAATTATTGGTCATAATGGTTCGGGTAAATCAACTCTACTTAGAATTATGGCTGGACTAGATAAAGATTTTACTGGTGAAGCTTGGGCCGCTGAAGGCGTTAAAATAGGTTATTTGGCTCAAGAGCCACAATTAAATCATGATAAAAATGTATTTGATAATATTCTAGAAGCGGTAGCTGAAAAAAGAGATCTACTCGAAAAATTCAATGAAGTTAGTGCTAGATTTGCTGAAGAATTAACTGACGATCAAATGAATGCGCTCATTGAAGAACAAGGAGAGTTGCAAGAAAAGATAGATCATCATAATGCTTGGGATTTAGAGCGCGAAATTCAAATCGCTATGGATGCTCTAAGATGTCCGGATAAAAATTCTAGTGTTAGTCAACTTTCTGGCGGAGAAAAAAGACGAGTAGCTTTATGCCAGCTTTTATTATCAGCTCCAGATATATTGTTGCTCGATGAGCCAACCAATCACTTAGATGCAGAATCAATTTCATGGCTAGAAGAATATCTAAAGGCTTATAATGGTACCGTTATTTTAGTAACCCATGATCGATATTTCCTAGATAGAGTAACTGATTGGATTTTAGAAATGGAACGTGGTGAAGGTATACCTTGGAAAGGTAACTATTCTTCATGGCTTGAGCAGAAACAAAAGAGATTAGCTGAAGAAGAAAAATCTGAATCAAGCAGACAAAAAAGACTAACTGAAGAATTAGAATGGGTGAGACAATCACCAAAAGCTAGACAATCAAAGAGCAAAGCTCGTTTAACTGCTTATGAAGAATTGCGCGATAAGAACCGTGAAAAAACAGTTGGCATCGCTCAAATTGTTATTCCAGATGGCCCAAGACTCGGTAATAACGTGATTGAAGGAGCCGGCCTTAGCAAAAGCTATAATGGGGTGGAACTATTTAAAGATTTCAACTTCAAAATAGTACCAGGAGCAATCGTTGGCGTAATTGGTCCTAATGGAGTTGGTAAAACTACTTTATTTAGAATGATTACCGGACAAGAAAAACCAGATAGCGGCAAAATCACTATTGGTGAATCAGTAAGTCTTGGCTATGTAGATCAATCTCGTGATAGCTTAAATGCTGATTCAAATGTTTGGGAAGAAATCTCAGAAGGACAAGAAGAAATTCAACTGGGCAAATCTAATGTTAAAAGCCGCGCTTATTGCGCAGCCTTTAACTTCAAAGGTGGCGATCAACAAAAATTAGTTGGCTCACTATCCGGTGGAGAGCGTAATAGAGTTCATTTAGCTAAAATGCTTAAAGCAGGTGCTAATGTGATTCTTCTCGATGAACCAACTAACGATTTAGACGTTGATACTTTACGCTCTCTAGAAGAAGCATTGCTTGAGTTTTCTGGCTGTGCTATCATCATAAGCCATGACCGTTGGTTCCTAGATAGAATTGCAACTCATATTATAGCTTATGAAGATGATCATGTGGAATTCTATGAAGGTAACTATCAAGATTATGATCAGGATCGTAGAATGAGACAAGGCATAACTGAAGGCGAAGTTGAAAGATACCGTCATAAAAAACTTATCAAATCTTAAAGTTTGGAGAGATAAAATGGGACTTAGCTTAATCAATGTAATAATAATTCTATTTATAGTACTTATTTTATTTGGCGCCGGTAAATTACCTAAAATTATGGGCGATTTAGGCAAAGGGATTAAAAACTTTAAAGAAGGTCTAAAAGAAGAAGATCATCCAACTGAAAATCCACCATTGCTTAAAAATGATAAGCAGGACAAGGATAAAAATTAGGTAAATTAATGACCAGTAAACAAATACCAGCGTCACAATTATTAGAAGAATTAGCTGCTGAAAAAAAAGGCACTAAAACTATTAGCCTCGGTGAAATTAATGACTATTTGAGTGAAAGAGGATTCGCAATTTTAATGATTCTATTCTCTTTTCCCATGGCTATCCCCCTGCCATATCCACCTGGTTTCACTACTATACTCGGTCTCCCTCTATTGCTTTTTTCAATCCAAATGATTATGGGATTGAAAAAACCATCTCTGCCTAAATGGATTGCTAATAAAAGCATTACTACTAGCCACTTGATCTTTGCGATAGAAAAATCAGCCAAATATTTTGTTAAACTAGAAAAATTACTAAAACCTAGATTGCCATATTTCAGTTCAATCCATGGCGAAAAACTTATCGGAATAGTATCAACTCTTTGCGCAATTTCTATTGTTTTACCAATCATGTTTGGTAACGCAGTGCCAAGCGCTGGTATCTTGATAATGGCACTTGGCCTACTTGGTAAAGATGGCGTGGTAATCATTATCGGCATTATTACCGGTATTATAGGTTTATTCATCGCCTCTCTGGTAGTTTACCTAGTCTTTTTTGGCGCTAAATTCATCGCTGGAAGCTTCTTCCATGAGGCTTATTCTTTCCTGATGGAACATTTTGGCTCAGTGGGTGGTGAGTAAGGGATTGCCCATGGTTGAAGTGGTCGCTTTATCTTAAAGTAAAAATCGGCGTCATTCTTGCCAAGCAATGCTTGGCAAGAATTCAGCACAACAAACTTAACCGAAAGCCATTATAATGCTGAATAAATCCAAACCGAAGGTTGAACCCCATTAAAAAGTATATTTAATATGATCTTCGATCATAAATTTGCACCTAGATCTCGCGCTGCATTCAGCTTCATCTACATTTATTTTAGATTACAACCTCAACTGCTTTCAGTATCATCTTAGCTCATACACAATATTCTTATCACTTTATTATATGCTTGACAGACCCGCATTACTAATTCATAAACAAAATTATTTTCTAGATGATTGTTATAAATCTTCGTCTTATAGAATTTGCTATGATGCTGACCAAGCACCTTATCTAACATTTTATTGGTGGTGCCTAGGTTCTAGCGCAACGCGCTATGAAGGAGCTTCTGATAAATGGGCGTGAAACAATTCTTTGGGTGTTTTGAATCCTAAGATTTGCCTAGGAGTATTATTCAAAATATCAGCGATTTGGTCAAGATCTTTTTGCTTTAGAAAATGCGGTCTAGTATGTTTTGGCAATAGAGTCCTGATTTTGCTATTCATATTTTCAACTGCACCTTTCTGCCAAGGTGCGCCAGGATCGCAAAAATATGTATCGGCAGGCAATTCATAATGATTAGAAAACTCAGTGCCACGATCGAAAGTCATTGATTTGAGAGAGATAAGATCTTCCTTAAATGATTCTTTTATTCCACCAATAACTTCCTCTGAGATCTTACTTGAGTTAAGTACTAGCTTGGTGAATCTAGTTTTTCTCTCTACCATGGTAGTAATATTTTTAGACCGCAATGTAGTGAAGATGATTAAATCTCCTTCCCAGTGGCCTATTTCTTTACGCTCGTTGATTGTTGCTGGTCTATCATGAATTGAGACAAAATTGGTAATATTGGGTTTATTTCGTTTTCTACTCTTTCTTATTCCGCGCTTCTTACGCCTAAATTTCAAATACGATAGTAGATTATGCTTGAGACCTAATGGACTATAGATGAACTGATAGATTGTTTCTGGAGAAGCTTTAAGCTCTAGGTTGCTTAAGATTAAACTTGCTGATATCTCTTTTGGCGTCCATCTAGAAATAGCTAGCTTTGAAATGACATAAGCTTGCAGCTCTTCACTTTGAAATAGCAATTTGTTTCTAGATAATTTTATCCTATAAATAAAATGAGCTCTATCTGGCAGATACCCTAGATAATCGCCAGCACATCGCTTCAATTCTCGTGAGATACTTGACTTATGTCTACCTAATTCACCAGCTATAGAGGTTATGTTTAGGCCTTGTCTTTGAAGCAAGTAAATATTTTCTCTTTCTTCTAAAGAGAGTCTAGTATATTTTATCATATGCAATATGTATATTTTGAGAGTTTGGGAAAACCCAATTTATCACATATTGCACCTTTTTTACTAGTTTGTTGCGCTAGATTCTAGAACTCACCCTTGCCTAGGAGTATTATTCAAAATGTCTGCAATAATATCAAGATCTTTTTGTTTCAATAATTGTGGCCTAACATGCTTTGGCAATAAAGTTCTTATTCTGCCATTCATATTCTCAACCGCGCCTTTCTGCCAAGGAGATCCAGGATCACAAAAATAAGTATCAGCCGGTAATTCATAATGATTGGCAAACTCAGTGCCACGATCGAAAGTCATCGATTTTAGGGAAGCGCCAATTCCATTAAATGATTCTTTTATCCCACCAATAACTTGTTCTGAGGTTTTGCCTGAGTTTAGTACTAATTTTGTAAATCTAGTTTTTCTTTCTACCATCGTAGTAATGTTTTTGGAACGCAAGGTAGTGAAGATAACTAAATCACCTTCCCAATGCCCAATTTCCTTGCGCTCATCGATTTCTTGCGGTCTATCATGAATAGAAATGAAGTTAGTGATATTAGGTTTCTTTCTTTTTCTGCTTTTTCTCATTCCGCGCTTCTTGCGCCTGAATTTCAAATAGGATGGAAGATTGTTTTTTAAACCTATTTCGCTATAAATAAATTGATAAATTAGCTCAGGTGAAGCTTTTATCCCTAAGTCACTTAAGCTTAAACTTGCTGAAATTTCTTTCGGCGTCCATCTACAAAAAGTTAGCTTTGAGATAACATAATTCTGCAATTTCTTATCTAAAAATAGAGCTTTGTTCCTTGATAAACCAGCCTTATACATAAAATGAGCTCTATCAGGTATATAACCCAGAGGATCTTCAACACACCTCTTCAATTCTCTTGAAATATTGGACTTATGCCTACCTAGATTATTTGCTATAGATGTTATGTTTAAGCCTTGTTTTTGCAACAAGTAGATGTTTTCTCTTTCTTTCAAAGAGATTCTGGTATATTTTTTCATTGGCAATATGTGTTTAAATTAAGTTCTACAAAACCCAATTTATCACATATTGCTCCTCTTTTGCTAGTCTGTTGCGCTAGATTCTAGAACTCACCATTAGATAATAAAAATTAATAATAATATTGACAAAGTGTAAATTTATTAGTATAACGACAACGTTGCGAAATAATTATAAAATAGGAAGAATTATTATGCCAAGAAGAATTATTGAATTAAGATCTATAGATGCAACGCAATTTATTAAAGCATCTGAATCAGGAGGGTTGTCCACCGTACAGCATTTTTTAACTAAAAATATCGTGGCAGGGACAGTTATTGATAAAGATTTACAAAATACATTGCAAAAAGCACTGAGTATGGCTCTTAACAATAGACATATCGAGATTGCACGACTGTTAATGAAAAGTGGAGCTAAAATCAGCGATGAGAGCCTTATTCTTCTTGAAAAACTGGAGAGAGAAAATGCTTTTTTTGATGCAGCTAGTAAAGGAGATTTAGTAACCATAGAGAAATTTATTGCTGAAGGAGCAGGTGTAAGTGCTATAGGTGAAGGATTTAAAGCGCTAATATTTGCAGCCTGCGAAGGATATTACGATGTCGCTGAAGTGCTTTTAAAAAATGGCGCTAAGATAAATCTCACTAACGATAAAATGGGATTGGCACTAATAAATACGCTTAGATTTGATGCAGGTGGCCAAAGCGAAAAACTCATGGAGCAACGCCTTAAAATTGCAGAACTACTCATAGCTAAAGGAACTGATATAAATGGACAAGATAAGTTTGGAGCAACAGCTTTGATGTTAGCGATTCAGAGAGCGCAAGATACTTCTAGTACAAAAACAATAAAAGAGCAAAGCCTTGGAATAGCAAACCTACTCATAGATAGCGGAGCAAATATATACCTAGAACGTCATGTAAGAAAATATTCGATTATAAACAATGGTGGTGACTTTACAGTTTCTAAATATACAGCTATTGACTACGCTGAAGAAGGCCCTATTAAAGACCGACTTGTTCAAATCAGCACTCAAACAGATATCATGATTCAGGCTCTTGAAGAGAGAGACATAGAAAAAGCAATGCACGCTATAAAGTCCGGCGCTTATATATCCCGCTTATTTACATTTCAAGGTCATGAAGTAACTCCACTAATTTTAGCATCAATAATGGGCTTGGTTAAAGTTGTAGAACTGCTTATTGCAAAAAATGTTGACGTGAACATGGAAGCTAAGAAAAAACTAACAGCTTTGATGGCGGCGTCTAAATTCGGACAGGATACAGTTCTAAAGTTACTTCTTGATGCGGGAGCTGATGTAAATACATGCAGTTTAATAGGAGAAACAGCTTTAATGCTCGCGGCTAAGAAGAAAAACAATATTAAAACTGTAGAACTGCTTCTAGCTCATGGAATAGGAATAGACATATACTTACAAGATAAAAATGGAAAAACAGCTGTTGACTACGCTGCAGAAGGTCCTATTAAAAGGCTTCTTATCCAAACAGACAAGCTATTTGTTAAAGGTGATATAGACTTGTGCGCTATACCTCTAAAATTAATATCTAAATTTGGTTCTACAATTCCTAAAGATGAAACGGACTATGTTAATATGCCAGGTTTAGAACCAGCTTATGATGATGATATGCCAAGAAAACTAGCTGCAAAAGACGCGAAGCCAGCTAATGATGTTATAAATAAAGAATCAATGGCACTTGACAACGCTCCTCTAAATGACGAAACAAAGAGCCCTAAGCATTTTACAAATGTTTTTCCTCTTCTTGAAAGAGTACAAGATGATTCTCCCTCTAAAATGCCTAAAGCAGACACTGGATCAAAAGGTGAAGCGCCAAAAGAGCAACCAGATAATCAACAATTTGAGGGGGCTGAAGAAGCTAAAGCGCCAGAAGAGCAACCAGTACTTAAATTTAATCCAGATGACTTCAAGCAAATTAAAGATGGTCAACGTCATGACAAATTTCTTGATAATGAATATAGCACTCCCAAAAATAAGTTGACTCCAAATCTAGAATGGGTAAATGAATGTATAAAGGATTTTTCTCAAGAGTTAAAACAAAATGGAAAAGTAGATAATCAACAATTTGAGGGGGCTGAAGAAGCTAAAGCGCCAGAGCAACCAGTATTTGAATTTATTAATCCAGAAGACCTCAATCAAATTAAAGATGATCAACGTCATGACAAACTTCTTGATAATGAATATAGCAGCTTATCTTTTGGAGGAGAAGTAGAACATAGTATTGTCTATTTAGCAGCATTGACCTTATTGATGTTTACTAATAGCTAATACCATTTCTCGCGTCAATCCCCTAACTTAAGTTAGGATTTTGCGTCATCTTCTGAGCTAGACAACGCCTAGCTCCAGGGGATCCAGGATCACTTCAAGCACTTGATTTAGAATAGATCCCTGCTTGAGCGGGGATTGTAAAGGTCAACTAATTCGTTAACAGATTTTGCGCAAAATTTTACTTTTAACGGAAAGACTATTTAATGACTTACTAACGAAAAAATTTTTTACTTCATATATACTTGGCAGGCCCCTCTTGCCAATTCATCGACTAGTTCATTTTCTGGGTGGCCGTTATGGGCTTTAACCCAGTGGAACTCGATTTGGTGTTTACTAAGTTCTGTATCTAAAGCCTGCCATAAATCGATATTTTTAACTGGTTTTTTATCGCTACCCCGCCAGTTATTCTTTTTCCAATTTACCATCCAGCTGCTCACTCCTTGCTGGAGATATTTGCTATCGGTATATAATTTACCTTTACAAGGTAGCTTTAGTTGTTTAAGCGCCTCAACAGCGGCTAGCATTTCCATCCGATTATTAGTGGTGAGCACTTCTCCACCGCTAATCTCTTTACGTTTTCCCTCATAAATAAGCAAAGCTCCCCAACCACCTGGGCCTGGGTTTCCTGAACATGCACCATCGGTATATATAAGCACTTCTTTCATTTTATCTATTACTCACCCTTATAAAATTGATAGATTTTTGCCGGCATAAACCAGGTAAATATTGTGGTACAGCAAGAAATAATAGTAATAATGCTAAAGAAGCCCAACCAGCCATAATAATCTGCTAATATCCCTGAAACGGCTGGAAATAACATCCAGGATAGCCCAACTATAGAACTAAGCAAAGCATATAAAACTGTAGCATTACGACCACTAGATGCACCGCTAATAAAAGATATATATGCAGTGGTCATCATCCCTCCGGTAAAAGCAACATAACCTGTCACACAATACAGGACAAGCATATTTTTACCAATAATGGATAGAATAATAAATAAAGCATGTCCACCCATATGCATCATGCTGAAGCTTAACAGACTTTTTTTGATTCCTATTTTACCAATCATCGGACCGCTTATAAAGCCTCCAACGACCACCATTATAACTCCAACAGTTTTAGATGCACTAGCAATTTCTTCAGCATTATAATTTTGATGGAGCAGGAAAGGATTTAGCATAGTCATCAACATACTATCCGATATTTGATATAATATAGTCAAAAAAACAATCCAGCTAAAATTGCTATATCCGGCGAAATGTTTTAGTGGAATTGTTATCATATCATGTAATAAATTTTTACTATATTCTTGTGATTCGTGATGCCGTAGATTAGTAACTTCACAATAACAATAACCGACTATAATAGTTAACACCCCATAAAATATAGCTAAATATCGATAGATATCCGACCAACTAATCTGACTTGAAATATAAATAACTCCAGCTCCGGTTAAAAACATACCTAAGCGATAGCCTATATTATAGATAGCGCTGCCAGGACCTTGTTCAGCTATTTCTAAAATATTGATCCGATTGCCATTAAGGATAACATATTGAATCACTGAAAATAAAGCGATAAAGAAACCTAGTATCGCAATCAATTTAAGATCACTCTCAGGGGTAAGTATGCTCATTGCGATTAAAATAATCATCAACATTATTTGGCTAAATATTAACCAAGACCTGTGCGCTCCAATTTTTTTACCTAACATCGGCAGCTGGTATTTATCAATAAAAAAGGCGATGAAATATTTACATGCATATGGCAAAGAAACGCAAGCAAATAAGCCGATTATTTTATTATCAATACCATAATTTGCTAACCAAAAATTTAGAGTATTGCCACTAAGCATAAACCCCATTCCATTTATAAAGCCATATAAACAGACTTTTAAAAGATTAGGCCGACCATAGATTGATAAAGTTTTATACATTAAATCTTATTACTATAATTTTAAGGTTAGTGGACTACAATCGTAAATGAAATGCGTCATCTATGTAAAGGTTCACTAACTAGGTTACAGATTCGGCGTCATCCCTGACGAAGTAAAACTAGGCTTTGCCTGGTTTTACGAGATCGTGGATCTCGTGAGAAAGAAAACTCCTGAGATCCTCGGTCGCGTTGCCTTCGGCAACTTGCCAGGGATGACGCATAACCTTTTGATGACAGCCTCGCTTGTCTTTAGTATAGTTGCAACTTTCATAACTTGTCTCTTCAAACAGTCTACTTAAAAAATCTTTAGGTTCCAGTAATTTCTATAAAATTATATTGTGTTTTAAAATATCCAGTGTAATATGCAGCTGCTTCATCAAAAAGAGATTTATTATGAGTGATATGATCTTTAATTATAAAAAATATTATTTAGAAAAAACTATATTCGCTCCTATCTTTCCATTAATGGATGGTAAAGATATCTCTCTAAAACCATATTTTCAAGATTACAATACTCTAACCACGCACGAATATATCGTAAACAGAGCCTGTAACTTCAATGTTTATATCGTAGGCACATATCCATTCTTAATTGGTACTACAGTTGGTCTAGTTGCTTCTATGGTTATTGATTCAGTTCTGTTTATAACTGGATCTCAAAACTCAACGATCAATCAAATTACTCATATGGGGGGAGATGCAGCTTACTACGCCGCAACACTACCATTGCATTTAGCGATTATGGGAACTAGTGATATAGTGGATCTAGTCAGCTATTTAGCAGGCGCTAATAGCGATTCTCATTCTTCTGCCTCAGAGCTTTGATCCTCTATTTCTTCGCCGCGCGGATCAAGCTCTGCTGCCATTGGCGTAGTTGGCATAGCAACTACGAAATGATTATAACTAACTCTCTCTCTCTTTAAAATTCGATAAACTAAAAAGCTAATCAAACATGAAGCAGTAATAGCGAAATATATCAACAAACCTTTATTGCCAAAAAATTCCATAAAAGGCGGAGCTATAACCGGTCCAATAATTGAACCAATTCCGTCTGCTATCGTTAAGCCTTGTGAAACCGAAACTATGTGAGCGCTGCGCAGTGAATCGCAAACTATACTTAATGCAACTGGATAAAAAGTAAAGCTCATCCCCCCAAGGATAAAGTAAATAATAGTCAATTGCTTAAAACTAAAATTCTCATGACCAATGGTTACAATAGTAAGAGATGAAATCACTAATAAACTACTGATAACTATAATCACTTTACGACGATCAAAATTATCCGATAACACTCCGATTGGATACTGGAGAATCATTCCTCCTAGTAAAGTCATAAACATCAAATAAGCTGTTTGCTCTGGATTACCTGTTACTTTTTCGAATACCAAAGGCAATAAACTATATATAGTACTCAGGATTAATCCACTAACCACGCAAGCAAAAATACTAGAAGCAGCAATTTTGGTTAGAGTGCGCACATTGATCAATTCTATTTCATGTTTTTTAGCTACTTTGTTACTTGAAACAGCTACTGGAAATATTGATAGTGAAAGCAAGATAGCTACCACTACGAACGGCAAAATACTGGCTGAATCATTATATTTACCCAGCAATAATTGTCCGAAAGCTTGCGCTGCAGAAATAGCTACCATATATAGGGCGAGTATTACCCCTCTATTTTTATTATCGCTACATTCAAGCAACCAACTTTCAATAGTTACATAAAAACCGGCTAATGATATTCCAGCTAATAGCCGTAGAATAAACCATAAATAGATATTATCACTAACCGCATGCAATAAACATACGCAGTTGAATAGACCAATAAAAATGGCAAAAACTCTTAAATGCCCCATCCTTACAATAAACTTAGCTATTTGCAAGGCTCCAAGAACTAAACCAATATAATAAGCAGATGCAACAATACCGATAGCCTGTTCACTATGGCCAAGTTCATTCATTCTAATAGATATAAAGGTAGTTAAATAGCCATTACCTAGCATGAATAAGACAGTGCTAACCAGAGGAGCGATAATTGGACTAAAACTTATTGACATATCGGCCTATTTCCTTAAGTATTTCATCTTTACTAAGATTAAATTCATGGTCATACCATATTTGATCAGCAATCAGTAATAATTTGCCCATCTCTTTACCAGGCTTAATATTTAATTCAAGCAAATCATCCCCGCTAATTGGTAAAGGCTTAATGGTTAAGTTAAATAATTTTTCTAAGTCAGCATAATCAGCAACGTGAGCATCAAGCTCAGCTAAACTCAAGATAACTACTCGTTTGAATAATTGCTTATATTGTTGATAGTATCTCTTTAAATCAATATAACTCCAATGACCTATTTTAGCTTTCACTAAAGTTTTAATAGTTTTTTGCTGCTTCGAATCAAAGCCAAAATTGGCAATAATTTTATCCGCTTCACTCTGATTTGCTTGACGTAAAAAGCTGCTATAGCAAATTAGCTCATCAATTTTATAGTCAAAATTATCAGCTATTTTATGGAGTTTTTTAAAAATTATTATCGAATTTTTAGCTACTGGGATTATTTGCTGAAGAACCTGATTCTGCTCCATAATGTCCAATATCTTTACGCTATTTTGAGCTAGAAAAATCTTACTCAATTCTGCTCTAATTCTTTCTCCTGATAAATTTTTGAGCTCTGCTGCATATTTACTAGCACATTTAAGCCCAACTTGATCAAGCTGATCAGCGAAATAAGCAGAAAACCTAAAAAAGCGTAAAATCCTCAAATAATCTTCAGTAATTCTAAGCTCAGGGTCACCTATGAAACGAACTACTTTTTGTTTTAGATCACTTAAACCATCAAAATAATCATAAATATTTCCATCCAAATCTGCACTTAAAGCATTGATAGTGAAATCACGCCGCTTAGCATCTTCTTGCCAAATCTCAGTAAAAGCAACTTTAGCGTAACGACCATCGCAATTGATATCTTTGCGTAAAGTAGTTATTTCAATTTTTTGCTCAAACATTAAAGCGGTTATGGTACCAAACTCTTTACCAATACTAAAATATTTCAGTTGATTTTCTTGTAAGATAGCTTCAATTTTTTCTGGTAGAAGATTAGTTGCAAGATCGATGTCAGCACTTTCTCTGCCAATAATACTATCACGAACAACTCCTCCGATAAAACGCACTTGTCCACCATAGTCAATCAGTAATTGACATAACTTAATTGCATTAGGAAAGTGAGCAAGTTGAGCTTTGATGTTCATCTATCTTAAAAATTTCTTGATCCCTAAATGGATTAAAATAGGAGCTG
>CANDYO010000032.1 GCA_947424995.1 Rickettsiales bacterium
GGTAAAACCTTCTGAATTACTATTGTGTCTGGAGGTGAAAACACAGAAGAAATTTGTAAAAAATGACAAAAACCATGTCAAGAAAAAAATGCAAAATTATTAAAAATATTGCGCTAAATCACTACCGGTGAATAGTTACGATGGATTAATTGAACGTGGAGTAAGTCTTATTCGTTTAGACAAAATAGGTAGAGGCGGTAAAGGTGCGGAAGGGCGTAAGAAAAAAAATCGTGATGGTGGCAATGCACTGCATTGTGCAATAGATAGTGGTAATACTAATATTGTAAGATCTATTTTAGCTGCTGCTGGTAATCTTAAGGTAAAAGATAAGGATGGCAATGAAATAGCTTATATTGATATTTTAGATGGTAATGGAGTCTCGGCTTTAAAGAAGGCTCAATTTCATGGTTATACTGAGATAGCAGGGTTATTAGAAGAGAAGGGTGCTAATAAAGAAATTGGAACAATGCCTCATCAAAATATAGAAGAAAATCAACGCAAGTTAAAAAATCTTGGAAGATATATTAAACAAGGTAAAGATGATCAAGCAGTAGAGTTAATTACAACTATGAGTATAGAAGACTTAAATTCTTTAGTTGAAGGAAAAAGAACAGCTTATAGATTAGCAATTGAAACCAATAGACCTAAGATATTAGATGCGTTAAAAGAAAGAGGAATTAATACTACTATAGAGAGCCGCCAATATGTAAATGCTCTTGATATTGCTCAAAGAACAGGCAACCCTGCTATTGTAAATAGAGTTATAGAATATTCTGTTGATATGGATGGTGCGAGTGGAGTTTTACCTCTATATAGCAATGCAGGTAGTAATAATCTTATCCAAGATCAAGTTTATCAACCCAATCCATTAGAACCTACAGCAGTTCCAAGGCTTAGAGGTGGAGTGCCACAACAAGATAATAGTTCATATGTCAGCAATATTGGAGCAGCAGCAGTAGGAGTAGCCCTAGGAGCCACCCTTATAGCGGTAGGTCGTCAAGCTATTAAAGCGGCTGGTAAATGGACTACGCGTACTAGTGAGAAAAAATATGAAGAGAAAGGAAAGTAGAGTAGAGTAGAGTAGAGTAGAGTAGAGTAGAGTAATAACTATATTAGTTCGATTTTTTTAATACTTATGTAAGGAATAATTTTATGGCTACTATTTTTGGGATATCCTCTATTTTTGATGTATCTAAATATTATAGTCCTAATCTTCTTTTGGCAGGATATGACTTAAATTTAGCAGGAGATATTTTACCCGCTGAATGTCAGCAACCAAGAAAATTACTTCTTTGGATAGAGCTAGATTATTATATAGATGTTGCAGTCAAAGATTTGACGGCCTATCAAGCTGCGCTTTCAAAGCCAAATCCTACCTATGCTCAAGTGTATCGATTGCAAACTAGTTTAAGTGCTGATTTCAATAATATGAATAAAGTTGTAGATTCTATGTTAGATAATCCTTACATAAAGGCTCCGCTTAGAATTGTTTTTCTAAAATCAGTACAATTTACAGAATTGTCTGCACAAATTATAAAAAATCAACAATCTAATGATATCTTACCTGCTACATATGTGACTGGTCTTTTAGAGGTTTTTCAAACTTTTAATCCTATGATAGATTATCAGTTAAATGTAGAAATGGACAAAACGGAGTTGAAGAAATTTGCGACTGATTTGAAAGTTGGAATAACCGCTATCAAGCAATATCAGGCTGCGGTTTTAGCAGGTACGTCTACGGATGATTTATTGCTTTTTCAAGCAAACATTGGTGAAAGTCTTCTTGGTATACAAACTGATACTAGTAGTCTGATGCTAACCGAGAGTGTTGGAAGTAAATTTTATAACTTTATAGCTGAAGTTAGTACTTCTCTAGCGCAACTACAATCAGATATTGATAACAAAAGATATGAGACAGTAATCCTTAAGACGATTATATCTCCGGGAGTAGAAGGGGACATTGTAAGTAATGTCTTACCTAGAGGAGATATGAATGTTTTACTAACAAATCTAGAAGCTGATAGTGCGTATATGATCAATGTACTAAAAAGTGGTGTTTTAGATGATATGATCAGTGGATGTGTTGCTGCTATTGTAGATGGTATCATTGCTTGGTAGTCAAGAAATAAGATTTATTTTTGACTACCAGCCCAAGAGAAGATGAATTATTTTTTCATTTTATTGAGCATGCTATTTTTTATATATAGTGCCATACCATGTGCATTACTTTTGCTTTTTGTATCTACCCTTATAAAGCCTTGTTTTAATAAGAAGTCATCTAACTGAGTGATTAATGAGCTATTATAACGGTCAGTATAATTAACTTCAGAAATTATAAAGTCGATTTGCTTCAAGATATTAACAGCGCCTCGTAATGCCATTAATTCTGCACCCTCTACATCTATTATTATAGCATTAAAGATATTTCTATCAGCAATATTTTGTAAGAAATCATCTAGCCTTTTAGTTTGAACTTTTACTATTTTATCAGAAGCAGTTGTTTTTTTATCCAGGTCAAAGAATAATGAGCCTGGTTGTTTGTCATCATTAATCTTAAAATATGCTTCGCCATTTTTATCAGTTGCTGCAAAGGAAAAGACTTTTATTCTTGAGTTTTTACTGAATGTTTTTTCAAGATCAGCAGAGGTTTTTGGATCAGCATCTATCCAAATAATATCATTTATTTTTAGTTTTTTGTATAACTCTGCTTCATAAAACTTCGAAGCTCCTATGTGAATAAGTCCATTTACTTTAAGTTGAAAAGTATTTATAGCTATTTCGAGTAAAGATACCTGATATTTATTAGTATTATCATTGTTTGCAAATGCTTCTAGGTAAGGCGCAATAAAGATTAAAAGTGCACAGCTAAAAGTCTTTAAAATTTTTATTAATGACATGTTATAACTCCTTTGATTATTAAAAATAGCGGTAGGTTAAATGCTATCAATTGAACTATTGGTTGTCAATTCCATTATTTTGTTCGAGGTTAATTTATCCTTTACATTTAGAGCTTAGAGTGGGAAAATATTATTTTAAGAATTAGTTTGTATATTCACACATGATAAAAAAGCCATTATGAAGAAAATTTTACAAAGTTTATTAGATGAGATTATTGAAATACGCCATCAAATGCATCAAGCTCCTGAACTTGCTAAGCAGGAAAAATACACGGCTTTATTAGTGAGTAATACTCTCAAAAAATATGGTTATGATGTTAAAGAAAAGATTGGTGGTTATGGAGTATCGGCGGTATTGGATTCTGGTAGGCCTGGAAAAACCGTTGCTCTGCGAGCTGAAATGGATGCGTTGCCTATCCACGAGCAAACTCGTTTAGCTTATAAGTCTATTCATGACAATGTGATGCATGCTTGCGGTCATGATGGGCATACCGCTACTTTATTGATGGTAGCTATAGCATTAATTTCTTGTAAAGATAGGTTTAAAGGGAAAATTAAGTTTATTTTTCAGCCAGCAGAGGAAACTGGTTCTGGCACTTTGGCGATGGTAAACGCTGGAATATTAGAGAATCCAAAAGTGGATGCCATTTTTGCTTATCATAATACACCTAAATCTGAAGCTGGTTTGTTTAAGACTAAGATAGGCTGTTTAATGGCTGGGCAAGATACATTTAATATAACTATTAAGGGACGTGGAGGGCACGCAGCTCATCCTGATATGACTATCGATCCTATTTATATTGGTTCTCTATTAATCCAAGCAATACAAAGTATTGTTAGTAGATTTAATTCTCCAGTAGAGCCATTAATTATTTCGGTGACTCAATTTCATAGTGGGACTACTCATAACGTAATTCCAGAAATTGCATGTATTAACGGTACAATTCGTACTTGCTCAGTAGAAAATCGTCAAAAAATGAAGCAAAAATTAGTAGAATTAACTAAGAGTATAGCTGAGAGCTTTGGAGCTAAGGCTGAAATAGAGTATCAATATTGTTTTCCTCCCACTATCAACTATAAAGACGAAACCGAATTAGCATTAAAAACGGCTAAGGAAGT
This sequence comes from Rickettsiales bacterium, assembly GCA_947424995.1. Taxonomy (GTDB): domain Bacteria; phylum Pseudomonadota; class Alphaproteobacteria; order Rickettsiales; family CANDYO01; genus CANDYO01. Next base: position 4,017 of record CANDYO010000032.1, read on the forward strand.
TATAGGAGAGGAAAATGCGAGCTATTTAGAGCAGCAGAGTATGGCTTCCGAAGACTTTTCTTATTATTTAGAAAAAGTTCCAGGATGTTTTTTCTTTATAGGGAATGGAATTGACAAAGGTATGGTGCATACCTCTAAGTATGAATTTAATGATAAGATTATTACAACGGCTGCTGAAATAATGGCCCAAGTGGCTATTAATTACTTGAATAGAGAGTAGCGCTAAGTCTCTATTAGCTGAATAAGCGCTTAGCGCGTCGTCCCTCTGGCGAGCCGCTTTAGCTAAGCGACCGGAGATCTCAGGAGTTTATTCCCTTATAAGATCCCCGATCTCAGAAAACTAGGCTTTGCCCAGTTTTTCTTCGTCAGGGATGACGCGTATTTTAATGATTTTTGCTATTCCTCCATACATTCCTTATATTTCCAACAATCTACTAAGTGATCATTCACCATACCTACTGCTTGCATATAAGCGTAGATAATTGTGGAGCCAACGAATTTCATTCCCCTTTTTTTTAGGTCTTTAGAGAAAGCATCGCTTTCTTTTGAGATAGCTGGAAGATCCTTAAGAGTTTCCCATTTATTAATGATAGGTTTGCCGCCAACAAAGCTCCAAGCATAGTCGTTAAAGCTACCGAATTCTTTTTGGATTTCCAAGAAAATTATTGCATTATTTCGTGTAGAAAATATCTTTAAGCGGTTGCGAATTATTGCTGGATTGAGCATTAAAGCTTCTAGTTCTTGATCGCTCATCAACGCAACCTTAACTGGATCAAAATTTTTAAATAGGTTGCGATAGCCTTCACGTTTTTTAAGGATGGTTTCCCAGTTTAAACCAGCTTGTGCACCTTCTAGAATTAACATTTCAAAATGTTTATTATCATCATAAACTGGAACTCCCCATTCTTGATCATGATATTCTTCATAATGTGGCTTACCACTACCAACCCATCCACATCTAATCCTCATTGTTGAATGAACACTTAGCGCGTCATCCCTGGCAAGCCGCTTTAGCGGCGCGACCGGTAATCTCAGGAGTTTTTTCCTCACAAGATCCCCGATCTCGGACTTCGTTCTCGTCAGGGATAACGCGGGAAATGGTATAATCTTGTCGTTATTCATAATCTATTTCCTAAAAATGCTATTCGCTAAAGCTATATAAAAATTGTATATTATATTATCAACATAATATACAGCAGAAAATTTATGGATTTTAGTAAACAAAGAGAAATTCTTAAAAAACCACCAGTACCAATTTTAAGTAAAGAAAAGATAGACGTACTCATGCAATTATGTTTCTTAAAAGATAATGCTCTGAGCCAAAAGAACATCGATAGTGTTTTTATGTTTGGTACTCCTATTTCGTTAGATAAAGCTATCCAGGCTATATTGCCACTAGTACAAAAACCTCAAGTCAGAAAATTAATACTTACAGGTGGTGCTCCAACTTACTGTGATTCACATAAAATAATAAAGTCAGAAGCTGAACTTTTATATGATCGAATAAAAAATGATCTTCCAGGCCATATAGAAGTTTATCTAGAAAAAGAATCCTATAATTCTAAGGAAAATGTGGCTAATTCTTTAGCTTATTTACAAAATACTAGTTCAGTAGCTATAGTTACTAAGAATTTTGCTAGTGGAAGGCATTATCTCACCTTTAAAAAGTTTTTTCCTGATATCAAAATTTATCATCAATCATTTTCAGTATTATATCCTGATTCAAAATTTTACTTAACCAAAGATGATTGGTTTAAGCATGAAGAACATCTCAGTAGAGTATGGGGAGAATTTTTAAGAATTAAAGCTTATGGAGAGCGTGGTGATATAGAATTTGAAGAGATAAGAGAATTAGTTGAAAAAATTTAATTTAAAACTCTTGCTGTAATTACCAGAAATTGAAGATTTTTCTTAACGGTTAATTAAGTAATATCGCTGATACTTGAGTTAAAGTTGATATTACGAAATACAACCTAAAAAAGGAGATCAGATTATGCTAGAAGGTGATGCAAAAGATATTAAAAAAGAAGAAGAGAAACAACAGCCAGTTGTTAAGCCTAGCTATACTTGGCAAGTAATAAATCATATCATGCCAACTCTTGCTACTGGTACAGTGTTTGCTATAACCTATTATAGAGAAACCTCTGGAGATACTACAACCGATTTAACTCAGCATCATTCAGCACTTTATAATGATATCCATATAGCAATGGAGTGGACGCCAATCACTATAACTGCAACAATATTTGCTATGACTGCAGTAACTAATGTGATACTCACTATTTTTCCAAATGCAGAAGTTCATCATTATTACCCACATCATCAAGCGCTACAAACATTGAATAGCTGGACACCAACAGCTTTAGCTATAACAGTTACTGTTGGAACTTTTATTACTGCAACTGTTTTTGGTGATAGGGCATCAGCTGCAAATCATATAATTACCGAAGGTATTTTATATCTAACTAAAGCAGATCGAGCATTGATGATTCGTGAAAGGTTAAAGGATCATACATATGATCTTGCCAATGATGATGGTTCAATGAGGCTCATTGATAGGACTGTTAACGGAGGTGAGCAGTTGATTACTTATCCTATTGAAATTGCAGTTGAAGCTATAGATGATATGTGGTTATGGGGGATGTTTAGTAGATTCATTCAGCCAAATGATGGGAATAAATTAGGAGTGGATGCTAGCCTGTATAGAGCTGCAGATTTTGTTGAATATCTAATCGTCAATTCAATGACTGCTTTCGCTCGTGCAGTTAAGATAATAGCGGATATTATGGTAATTTCATTTATACTCCGAGCTTTAGGTATTGCTAATTTAAAACCTGTTTACGTTATACCAAAAAAAGGTACTGAACTTGATGTATCAGATAAAGTTGAGAAAATATTAGAAGATGCAGCTGCTGGAGTTAAAAAATTAGGCGGAGAGATTGCTGCGGAAACTAAAGAGCTAGGTCATAAAGCTGTAGTTGCGGCTAAAGATATGGTTGAAGATGTAAATGCAGGAGCAAAAGAACTAGAGCATGAAACTGTAGTTGTTGTTGAAGATATTAATACAGGAGTAAAAGAACTAGAGCATGAGGTTGTGGATGTTGTTAATGAGCTGGATGCAGAGGCTAAAGCAGTACAAGCTAAGCTTATTGCAGGAACGAAAGAACTAGAGCATGAGGTTGTGGATGTTGTTAATGAGCTGGATGAAGAGGCTAAAGCAGCACAAGCTAAGCTTATTGCAGGAGCAAAAGAACTAGAGCATGAAGCTGTGGTTGTTATTGAGGAATTAGATACTCAAGTTAAGAAATATATAGAACATGTTGAAGAAGAAGTGGTAGATTTAAGCGCTCAAGTTCAGAAAGAATTAGTGCATATTGAAGAAGAGGTGAAGGAACTCGTTCATCCTCACGCAGCAACAAATGTTGTGGTTAGTGGGGTTACTAGTAATGAGATTGTTACACCTATACCTACAGTTCAGCACCATGGAATTGGGCATATTTTACATCATGCAGAAGAAGAATTTGTAGGTGGAATGAAGCATTTAGGACATGAAGCTCATGAAGCGGAAAAGAAGTTTGTTCATGGTATTGGGCATATTGGAAGCGGTATTATTCATGGAATACATACGCCGTATTGTGGAAGCAGTCATAATGTTGTTACCGAAGCAGAAACAAAAAAGAAAGCAGAAGGTAAAAAAGCAGATAGTGGATCACAAGAAAAAACCACTCAAAATTCTGCTGATGGTAAATCATCTGGTGATGTTGGTGCTAAAAAACATGCTGCTGCTGGAGGGAATCAATATAATGATGAAAGTCAACAGCAGTCGCCAACAACTTATCTTGCAAGTTTGGCTAGTAAGCCTCCAAAAGAAATAAGCTTTTCTATTGTTACAACTCCGCCGATAAAACACGAAAAGATAATAGTTCCTGAAAGCGATAAACATAATAAAACAGTAGCAGAAATTGTAAAGGCATTAGCAGATTTATATTTGGTGAAAATTCAACATGATGAGTCATCTAATTCTACGTCTTGTCCAGAATTGCCTTCGGATGAGCAAAAATTATTTTTACAACCATTTCTAATAAATTCAGATTCATTGGGTGAAATGGTAAAAATAGCTGGAGCCATAATGCCAGACATTATGCCCGGTATGATAAAAGCTATGTAAGTATACTATTGCATAAGATGCTGTTTATGTAAATCATCTGTAAGTTAATGCGGTGACGTCATTCTTAGCCGTAGGCCGAGAATTAAGTTGAAAACTTTTAAAATCCTTAATAACTCTGCGGTTCAAGAGATTTTAACTGGATCCTCGCCACCAGCTAGTGCTGATGGCAAGGATGACGACCTCGCATATTTTAAAGCAGCAATCTTATCTCATGCAATGGTCAATAAAGTTTAGAAATTTATTATTTAAAAGGAGATTATTACTATGAGTACACGAAATATTTTTTTAGCGCTTTTTGTAGCCTTTCTATGGGGAAGTAATTATGTTGCAGTAAAATTTAATCTAGAAGAAATTCCAGCATTTCTATCAATCTCAATGCGATTTTTAGTAACTGTAATAATCTTACTTCCTTTTGTACCCCGACCAAAAATTAGTTTTAAAGAGCTCTATCTAGTGTCTATGACCTTTGGGGTATTATTCGTAGGTTTTATTTATTATAGTATGTATCTTGGTGTTAATCCAAGTCTTGCTACGGTTATAATGCAGCTTGCTGCTCCATTTTCAGTAATAATTGCGCGTATAGTTCTTAAGGAAGACTTTAGCTTTTATACAGTGGTGGGAATATGTCTAGCTTTTGTAGGGGTGACCATAGTGGTCAGTAATCCCACTCATTTTAATGGAAATTATTTAGCTTTAGTAATAATCTTATTAGCCTCTTTCTTTAACGCTGTATTTAATATTCAAAGCAGAAGATTAAAAGACGTGTCGGCGATATCTTTATATTGTTGGACTAATTTAATAGCTTTGCCTCATCTATTGCTTATTTCATATTTTCTTGAAGGAGATCCTATACCTCTGCTAGAAAAAACCACTTCAATTTTTTGGGGATCGCTATTTTATAATGTATTAGCTAGTCTTTTCGGTATTACTTTATGGATTTATTTACTGCAAAAAAATCCAGTCTATCAAGTTATGCCATATAATCTATTAGTGCCAGTTTTTGGTATTTCTCTTTCGGTTTTGTTGTTGCATGAAAATATAACCTGGCATTTACTAGTGGGTGGTCTTGTAACCGTAATTGGTGTGTATATAAGTCAGGCTAAACATAAAGCAGAATTGGTGGATGTAGGAAAAAAAGTTTAAGTTTTTATTAATATAGAAAACAAAGGTATTATTATATGAGTATAAGGGATGTTTTTTTAGCAATTTTGGTAGCATTTTTATGGGGAAGCAATTATGTTGGATTAAAATTTAACCTTGAAGAAATTCCAGCTTTTTTATCAGTTTCAATGAGATTCTTGCTAACTGCAATAATATTGATTCCTTTTATACCTAAGCCAAAAATTAGCTTTAAAGAGTTATATAAAGTGTCTATAACCTATGGCATATTTTATGTTGCATTTGTTTATTATGGAGTAGGTCTAGGGGTTAACCCCGGTCTTGCAGTAATTATAGCGCAGCTTGTTGCTCCTTTTTCAGTAATAGTTGCGCGTTTAGTTCTTAAAGAAAAATTAGATCTAGCTAGCATATTAGGGATATGTCTTTCTTTTGTAGGTGTAATTATTGCAGTAAGTAACACTACCCATTTTAATGGAAATTATTTCGCTTTAGCAATAGTTATATTAGCTGCTTTAGGCAATGCTGTGTTTAATATTCAAAGCAAAGAATTAAAAGATGTGCCGGCATTATCTTTATATTGTTGGGCCAATCTAATAGCTGTGCCTCATTCACTACTTATTTCATATTTTCTTGAAGGAAATCCTTTCTTACTACTAGAGAAAGCTACTTCAGTTTTTTGGATATCGTCATTCTATGTTGTAGCATCTAGTGTATTTTTTCTTACCTTGTGGATCCATTTGCTTCAAAAATATCCAATCCATGAAGTTATGCCGTATAATTTGCTAGTGCCCATTTTCGGTGTTTCTCTTTCGGTTTGGTTACTGCATGAAAATTTAACCTGGCATTTAGTGGTAGGTGGTCTTGTAACTGCAATAGGTGTCTACATAAGTCATATTAAGCGTAAAGTAGTTCTAGTAGATGATGCAGAAGTTGTTTAAGTTTTTAGAATTGATACGTTCTTGTAACCGAAAAGATGAACACATGCAATCATTGGGACCAAGCTTTGCTTGGGTCACCGGGGATCTAAATCAAGTGCTAAGATAACTAGGTGATGTCTAGCTCTAAGGATGATGCCGAATTCTAATCTAAGTTAGTCAACTTTTACAATCCCTAACGCTGCTGATACAGCTCTGTTAGGGATGCAAAAATTAAGATTATAAAGCTAATTATTTTTTCTTTTTAGATTTATCGTGATCAGAGTGATTATGATCATGTTTATTATGCTGACTATGGTCTAAGTTATCTTTATGAGTGTGACCTTCATGATGATGATCATGATCATGGCCGTGATGATGCTCATGGTCAGCATTAATATGTTTAAAATCGGTTTTATTAGTATGATTATTTTGTTTTAAATTACCCATAATTCTCTCCGAAAATTTAAGTTTAAAAATGAAGTCTATTAGAGTGTAAGTCTAGTTTATCAATGGATAATTAACTAGTCAATGTTATAATTTTTAATAGTTAAAATTAACGCTTTGTTAACACCTCTTTTGTATAATTTTCTCTCTAAACTTAAGTTAACAATGTTATAATGAAGGTTATATGAAGATTATTCCAAAAGTTATTCCAGCTCAACAGTTAGAGGGTACGCTACCAGCAGAATTACAAGAAGCTAATTTTGCTATTTTAGATTCAAGAAATAATTATCATAATGTTCAGGAAATGGCAGAGATGTATTCTGCAATTAATGGTGATGACAAAAGTAAGCCAGTAATGGATCTCGTGGCTTTTAGGCCAGATAGATTATTGGGGCATAATATAATCGTTGAATTGGTAACATCCGTAAAGATGAGTAATCTTGAAGGAGATTTTACAGACAAGTTCAAAGCGGTCAAAGAAGGCATTAATGTAGATGATTTTGTTAAACAAGGGAATGAGCTTAGAGAAAATAATATTCGTCAGATAAGAGAAATAAGTCAAAATTTAGCATCAGAGCCAGAATCAGAGGCTAAAAGTGCTTATCTTACGACTCAAATTAATAAAGATTATGTACCTGGAAAATTTGTAGATGGTTCTAGTACTGAAGAAATGAGAATTATAGCAGCTGCTGATAAGCTTACTAATAAACAGCTTAATGAAAAAGCTAAAGACTTAGTATCTAAAACTATTGCTCAACAAGTTAGCCTTTCTAAATTAGAAGCTTTAACTGAGCATCCAGCAGCTGAAAGAGTTACATTAAGTGTTAATGGTGCTATTGCTTCAGGGAAAGGAAGTTCAGAGATGATTCTGCGAAATTATGCGGAAGAATCCTTAGGTCAACCATGGAATGATTTTTCAAAAATTAATGGAGATAGTATTAAATTAATATTAAATTCTCAAGATGGTATGTCTCCTGCTACTAAAGAAGTATTTTCTCAATTAGTGCAGGATGAAGTTAATTATCTTGGTACAGCAATAAATAATCGTTTAAAAGAAAAGCTAGTTGAGCATGGTCAAGCGCCAAATGTTTTTTTAGATAAATCTATGATCAATCCTCCTGGCGTTGACATTGCCACTTACGGAGGTGGAAGAGTACAAGGAATTGTAGTTTCTTTGGACGCTGAAGAAGCTTACAATAGATCTATGGATAGAGGTGCTAAAACTGGAAGATTTGAAGATACAAAAAGTATACTTGATGCTCATGCCGCAATTTCTGACACATTTACTAAATTTCTTATTGATAATAAAGGTAAAGATATTTGCTATTCAGTATACGATAATAATGTTAATTTAGGAGAGCAGCCTAATAAAGTTGCTAGCTTTGATTTAAAAAATGGAACCTATGAAATTATTGATCAAGTTAAATTTAGAAGATTTTTAAACAAATCAAATCTAGATGTTGCCAATTCAATAAGCACAAAAGAGATTCAAGAAAAATCTTCACCACAAGGTGATAAAGAGCTAGCCTTTATCGCAAAAGTGTTTCAAGCTGGTTATCTTCCAGAAAGTTCTAGTGCTTCTGTGAATGAAAAAATCAGTCCTTCGAGCACTCCATTGGTTGCAAAAGATACTTCTATATTAACAAGATAAAAAAACTAAAAGTGAGAAAAAATATGGAACGTGAAAAATTACCAGAGCTTAAACCGGTTTCTAAAGAAAAATGGGATCAAGTTTATAAAGCTGAAGCAAAAAGAGTAGATGAGCAAACTACTGGAACAGTAGGTATAGAGCAACCTATTTTAACAGGAAATTTTTTATTGAAGCTTGCAGCAGAAGGGAAAAAAAACTCTAAAAGTACTTCGCTGTCTAAGTAATAAGCCGGTAGCATAAATTAGTTAAGGCGGTTCTCTTAAGAAATAGTACAGCAACTGGATTGTATACCAACGAGTTGTGGGGTGCTATGTGAGAAATCATTATTTACTGCTAGTTCTAGATTTAAAGCTGAAAAAGCCGTGGTACTAGAATGTGAATACCTGATTTGTGTAGCTTCACTACCAACAGTTATATTAATAGGTGGTTCAATAATGGAAACTACAATAGTACGTAGTTGCTCACTTGGATCATTTATTGATTTTAGCGTCCCTCTCGTATTATCATCATACGATACTTGCTCAGCAAAAGTAACCTTCTTTGGGATTTGATTTGTCATCAATCAATAACTCATACAAGTAATACCAAATGCCATTTATAACCTAATATGCAGAAATTTTTCATGAATTTTTATGTGCTCACTTACTAAGATATAGTCACAGCGAAGCTCATCATTCAAATTTCATTTGTGCAATTAAAACTGACGATTGGTATAATATCAATTCTACAATAGTAAAGTAAATTTATTAATTATTAGTTAATAGGCTTGTAAAAGTGAGCTTATTTTAGCTTTAGTAAAAACCTTATTATTGTTTAATATTGCTCTAATTTAACATTTGATTACTAGACAAGGTTATAATTATATTTATAATAGATGAGCTTACACTAATGAAATAGGAAGAAATTATGGAAGCTGGTCTTTCAGTTTTTGCAATCGATGCTCTAGAGATTTTAGCCGATACTTTAATGGTTACGATTACTGGGCTTATTATTTGGAGTCTTAGTGCCTATATCATAGATAAGCGTCAAACAAAGAGTACTTTAAGACGTAACCATCCTCTTATAGCTAGGTTTAGATATGTTTTTGAAGAGTTAGGGGTTTTCTTTAGGCAGTATTTTTTTACTAATGATCGTGATGAAATGCCATTCAATCGAGCTGAGCGTTCATGGGTATATCGAGCTGCAAAAAATGTGGATAGTACTGTTCCATTCGGTTCTTCTCTTGATATACGTGAACCTGGTACCGTTTTTTTCGTTCATAGTGCATTTCCAACTTTAGAAACAGATGCTTTAAAATTATCAACTCTTATTATTGGGCCATTTTGCAGAAAGCCGTATACGGCGAGATCAATTTTTAATATTTCGGCTATGAGTTATGGGTCAATTTCAATCCCAGCAATAAAAGCATTATCAAACGGAGCAAGAGAAGCGGGGATATGGTTAAATACTGGAGAGGGTGGTCTATCTAAGTATCACTTAGAAGGTGGAGGGGATATTGTTTTTCAGTTCGGTACAGCTAAATTCGGTGTTCGTGAAAAAGCAGGTGGTTTTGACGAAGGAAAATTAAGAGAAATTGCTGCGCATGAACAAGTAAAAATGTTTGAGATAAAACTAAGTCAAGGAGCTAAACCAGGCAAAGGTGGAATATTGCCAGGCATAAAAGTTACCCAAGAAATTGCAGAAATTAGAGGAATCGAGATTGGTAAAGACGCGATTAGCCCCAATCGCCATCCTGAGCTTAATAATGTTGCTGATTTGCTTGACATGATTCAATATGTTCGTAACATTACGGGAAAACCTGTTGGTTTTAAATTGGCAGTTGGTTCTTTTGACTTTTTTGAGATGCTTTGCACTTATATCAATGAACGTGGTATAGAAAGCGCCCCTGATTTTATTACTATAGATAGTGCTGATGGTGGAACTGGTGCAGCTCCAGCAAGTTTAGTAGATTCTATGGGATTACCAATCAAAGAAAGCTTGCCGTTAGTAATTAATATAATTAAGAAATATAGATTACGAGATAGAATTAAAATCATTGCTAGTGGAAAGTTAATTACTCCAACTGAGGTGGCTTGGGCATTATGTGCTGGAGCGGATTTTGTTAATTCTGCGCGTGGGTTTATGTTTGCTCTTGGTTGTATTCAAGCGCTGCAATGCAATAAAAATACTTGCCCAACTGGAATCACTACTCATAATGTTAAACTTCAATATGGTTTAGACCCAACAAATAAAGCTGAACGGGTGCGGTATTATGCGCAAAATATGGAAAAAGAACTTGAGCTTATTGCTCATGCCTGTGGAGTTGGTGAGCCTAGGATGCTTAGTCGTCAACATGCAAGAATTGTATCGACAGCTGGACACTCTGTGAGCATGGAAGATTTATATCCTGAATATGCCCATCCTGAGTAAGTTAGTAAAAACTAATATCTTATTGACAAGCGTTAACTAATTACGTATGTATTAATAATATATTTATATTGTAAGTAATTATCATGACTAAAGAAGCAGAATTGAAAATTTTTGATCCTACAATATTGACTACACATGACATAGTATGCCTTGCTACTGTAAAATCGTATGATGTCGAATATGGTAATTTCGTAAGAAGTCAGAAAAATAACAAAGTAATCTATACCTTTAATCACCAGCAAATGGATTCGGATAGATTACCACATGTTGAGTATATAATATTTCCTGATCAAGAAGCGAAGCCTCAAGATAATCAGTGGGTTATTGGTTTCTCAAGAAAGTCTAATCAAGAAAGTGATCTACTTTCTATTACCAAGTTATTAGATATTTTAGATGCAGAATATAAATTAGATATAGATATTATATCAGATACTCAAACTATTGATGTTTTGACAGTAAAAACAAGAACTATAGAGGCTTTATCTGCTGTTATAAATCTTTATGAAAATGTTATTATAGAAGTACGTATGTCTTTAATAACTTCTTTAAAAGAGATGGTAAAGTGGGAGAGTCTTGAAACTATAGATATGATTAATACTAAAGTAGCTGGTTGGCTTTCTCTTGCAGAAAGAGCTTTATCACAAGAAAATATTGGTCTGTTAGCTTTGCCAAATGAAAAAATAGCAAATCAAAAATGTGAAAAAATAGATACCTACCAATATGAATCTGTCTGTCCGTATGACCTTTCAAATGCATATTCTTCAGTATATTTATATAATTTAATTTCACCAAATATATCACAATCATGGAATAAATCTAACGATCTTATTATAAGTGATGAATTAAGAGTTATCAACGAGTATACAATAATATGTAAGGATAATAGCTATGTTAATCC
>CANDYO010000033.1 GCA_947424995.1 Rickettsiales bacterium
TGCAACTCTCCTCTTCCACCAACTTCAAAGGCATCCCTAGTCTCTGCTTCAGTAACTTTAATTGCTACATTACTTTCAGCTTCTTTAAGCAAGCGATCACCAATTACTCTTGAAGTAACTTTACTTCCTTCAGTTCCAGCAAATGGAGAATTATTTACAGTGATAGTTATTGACATAGTAGGTGGATCAATAGGTGTAGACGCAATCGGCTTCATCGATTCAAGAGAGCAAATAGTATCTGCAACTGAAGCATTAACCAGACCTGTAATTGCTACAATATCACCGGCTTCAGCGCGATCAACCGAAACTTTTTCAACTCCTCTAAACACGAAAACTTTAGTCAATCTACCTTGCTCTACTTGCTCACCATTAATATTTAAGCTTTTTACTGGCATATTAACTACTGCAGCACCACTATAAATCTTTCCAGTTAACATTCTACCTAAATATGGATCATGGTCTAAAATTGTTGCGAGCATGGTAAATGGCGCTTCTTTATCTACTGTTGGAGCAGGCACATGATTTCTAATAACTTCAAATAAAGGATCTAGATTTTCACCTTTCTCATCTTGCTCTAAACTTGCCCAACCAGCTCTTCCTGATGCGTATACTACTGGAAAACTTAATTGATCGTTATTGGCATCTAAGGCTATGAATAAATCAAAAACTTCATCTAATACTTCGTTTACTCTAGCATCTGAACGATCAACTTTATTAATCACCACAATTGGATTTAAGCCTAAGCTTAAAGCTTTAGTAAGTACAAATTTTGTTTGTGGCATAGGGCCTTCAGCAGCATCTACTAATAACAATACTCCATCGACCATCGATAATACCCGCTCAACTTCACCACCGAAATCAGCATGTCCTGGAGTATCAACAATATTTAACTGAATATCTTTTAGCTTAATCGAGGTACATTTAGCTAAAATGGTAATTCCTCTTTCTTTTTCAAGATCATTGGAATCCATAGCTCTTTCTGCTCTATGTTGGTTTTCACGAAAAACCCCAGATTGGCTAAACATTGAATCAATCATGGTGGTTTTACCATGATCAACGTGGGCGATAATTGCTAAATTTCTGATATTACTATTCTGCATTCAATACACTACATGATTATAAAATTGATAAGTTGGTTAAAGATTTTGGCTGGATAACAACGAAATAAATTCTTTAAACTATTGGATAGTTAAATTGATAGCATAAATTATCCAATTTAGCTAGCAAAAAGACAACAACTCTCTTTTGATAAAAAAGAGAGTTTCTGGAGACGATTCATTAGATTAAGTAGAAACTACTAATCATCAAGGTACATATCATTAAATTTAACTTCATCAGTATAGGCTATTACTTTACCTATAAAATTACAATTTGATTTAGATTTATCAAAATCTTCTGAAACATAGATATTCCAACATTTTATTGTTACATCTTTACATGTTTCCATTTCAAGTAACTTAAGCTTTGAACATTCCATTTCAAGATGACCTTTATAATAAGCACCATCACTGAATTTATATTCCGCTTCTGGAATATGATTTCCTAATTTATCAATTATATTTTTAACTTTCTTAGTCCAGTCCGGTGAGCCATGCTCATCAGCTGGCATTGTATAGCTATAGCCACCATCTGAGCCGATTGTTTCTGGAGATAAGTGCTTTATCAACATACCTGTTTGATAGGTGTTACCGTATTTTGACATAATTTAAGGCCTCTTTTTGATTAACGACAATTAACATATAGCATGGCGTGTATATCAATGTCAATTCACATTGATCCCAATAGCTGTGCGCAAAGTTAATCCTTCTGACTTAAGCTTGGCGATTAGTTCTAGTTTGATTTTTTGCACTGCTTCGAAACCTTGATAGATTAGCACTGTGTATAATTGAATCAGTGAAGCGCCATTGATAATTTTTTGATAGGCATCTTCTCCAGAAAATATCCCACCGCTGGCTATAATTGGAATTTTTCCATTACTTAAACGATAGAACTCTCTGAGTAGTTGAGTTGATTGATGAAATAATGGCTTACCACTTAAGCCACCTGGCTTATCTCTATATTTACTAATTAGACCATCTCGTTTGATAGTAGTATTGCTAATAATCACTCCGTCTATGCCATAAGTAATAACATTTTCAATAATGTCTTCAAGATCTTTGCTAACTAAATCTGGAGCAATTTTTAGTAAAATAGGTTTCTTTTTACCAGTTAAACTAATTAACTCTAATTTCTTTTGAAGTAGAGCTTTAAGCAAATTGGCTAATTCTTCTTTATGCTGCAGATTTCTAAGACCAGGGGTATTAGGGGAAGATATATTTACTGTAATATAGTCACTTAAATTATATAATTTCTCTAGGCCTAAAAGATAATCTTCAACGCTTTCAAGACTATCTTTATTTTTACCGATATTACTACCCATAATCCCTAGATGAGATCTTTTAGCAATATTGCGGCTAAAAACTTCTAAGCCATAGTTATTAAATCCCATTGCGTTAATTATAGCTTCGTCTTCTTCTAAGCGAAATAATCTAGGCTTGGGATTACCAATTTGAGATTTAGGAGTTACCGTGCCCATTTCAACAAAAGCAAAATCTTGCTTGAGTAAGAAATCTATAGCTTCAGCATTTTTATCGAAGCCTGCAGCAAGCCCAATAGGGTGAGCAAAATCTATTTGCCATAGTTTATTAACTAAAAGATGCTCATCGTCGTTAGCTTTATCAGCATTAGGTAGTAACCGATATTTAGCAGCGAAAATTGCTAAATTATGAGCTACTTCTGGATTAAGCTTAAATATCAATGGTTTTAAATAACGATAATAATTCATAAACTATATCTTATTAAAAAAACGCTCAATATTAAAACTAAAAGGCCATTTTAAAATATCAACAATGCTTTTAGAGTTAGAAAAAATGATCATTTCTGCTCTACCGATTAATTTATCATATGGTACATAGCCAATTGGTTGTTCACCAGCCCTGCTATCGGATGAATGATCTCTATTATCGCCCATAAAGAAATAATGCCCCGGAGGAACTTTATATACTTCTGTGTTATCCCAAGGATAATTAGGAATATCATCAAGCACATAGTAAGAAACGCCATTAGGTAAAGTTTCAGTGTAGCGCTTTAGAACCCTTCCATCTGTGTCAGTAAAGCTTCCAGCATCTTCTCGCTTTACCATAATTCCATTAATATATAAAATTCCCTTTTTTACTTGAATTTCATCTCCAGGAAGCCCGACTAAACGTTTGATATAGTTAATTGAACGATCATACGAAGATTTAAAAACGATCACTTCCCCTAGTTTTGGTTGATTAAAATCAAGGACTCTACCATTAAACAAAGGCGGATCGAATGGAAAGGAAGCGTTACTGATTCCATATTGATACTTAGAAACGAATAAGTAATCACCAACTAAAAAATTAGGCTTCATTGATCCTGACGGGATACTATACGGTTCAAAGACCACAGTTCTAATGGTAAATGCAATTAAGACAGCCCAAAAAATTGATAAATAGCTTTCCAGTCTTGTTTGTTTTTTTATCATAAATCTCTTATTAATGACTTACCAGTCATCTCCTTAGGTTGTTTAATACCCATTAGTTCAAGTATTGTTGGAGCAATATCACTTAAATTACCTGACTCAAGTTTAACTTTACTCTGAAATAAATTATTTGCAACCAATAGAAAAGGAACGGGGTTGGTAGTATGAGCAGTATGTGGACCGTGATGATCTTGGTCAAACATACATTCAACATTACCATGATCAGCAGTAATCAGCAGCGCTCCATTAGTTTTCTTGATTTGTTGATAAATTTTTGCTAAACAATTATCTAACACTTCAACTGCTTCAATTGCTGCCGTCAATTTTCCAGAATGGCCTACCATATCACCATTGGCATAATTAATAACAATAAGATCATATTTCTTGCTTGCAATAGATTCGATTAACTTATCAGTAAGTGTGAATGCGGACATTTCAGGTTGCAAATCATAAGTTTTAACCTTAGGTGAAGGAACTAAGATTCGATCCTCTCCAGGATATGGATCTTCCATCCCCCCATTAAAGAAAAAAGTTACATGGGCATATTTTTCGGTTTCAGCCATTCGCAACTGTTTCTTTTCACTTTTGCTTATAACGCTACCCAAACCATTGATAATTTTTTGAGCTGGAAACAAGGTAACCAAAAAATTATTCAGTTCTTCAGAATAATCAGTCATTCCTATTTTTGCCGTTAATAGAAGGTTTTTCCTTTGAAAATGACTAAACTCAGGTAACAAAATACTTTGAGCAAGTTGCCTTATTCTATCAGAACGAAAATTGGTAAATATTACTGAATCATTCTCTTCAATACCTTGATATCCTTCCACCGCCACCGGTATAATAAATTCATCATAAATATTTTGCTGATATTGCAACTTTAAATAGTCTTGCCAGTTGTTGGTTTTATTACCTTCAGCATTAACGATTACCTCGTAAGCAAGTTTGATTCGCTCCCAACGATTGTCTCTATCCATTGCGTAAAATCTTCCGCAAATCGTAGCAATTTTAATTTTAGGATGTTTTGCTAATAACTGATCTATTTGCTGCAAATAATGAACGGCTGAAGTCGGAGGAGTATCGCGCCCATCTAAGAATAGGTGCAGCTTTACTTCAATATTATTTTCTGCTAACAATTGTGCTATAAAAATAAGATGATCAAGATGCGAATGCACCCCTCCATCCGAACATAATCCAAATAAATGCACCGCCTTACCATTTTGTTGATGAAGCTTAATTAAATCAATTAATGCTAGATGCTTAGCTAATTCACCATTATTGATAGCTTGATTAATCTTCATTAAATCTTGGAAAACAATCCTTCCGCTGCCAATAGCCATATGACCAACTTCAGAGTTTCCCATTTGGCCCTTAGGCAGACCCACTGCTTCTCCAGAAGTTATAAGCTCGGTATGCGGAAACTCTTGGAGCAAAAAATCCCAGGATGGAGTACACGCCTGCGCTATCGCATCATCTTTAATGTCTTTAGGATCACCGATTCCCCAGCCATCTAGAATGCATAGTACTACAGGATTATAATTATTGTTTGATATCATTGTATAATCACTTAACTGAAATTGTTGCACGAGATATTATTTGTATGAGCGTCAATCCCCGGGACCCAAGCTTTGCTTGGGTCACCGGGGATCCATGCCAAATTAAACGTGGGTGATCATGGATCCCTAAGATAGCTAGGCGTTGCCTAGCTCAGAGGATGATGACCTCGCACGTTTTTATTACAATCGTAATCCGTACAGCAGTCTTTAACTTTAAGATTCAGCTTCAGACTATATCTCATTTAAGCGGGGTTTTCTAGATTTTCTTCATTAACCCATAATTTTTATAGAACAAAAGCACTAGACTACAATATATTTTAGATTATAATTAAAGTTAGATATTACTAAACTTTGGTTAAATGTTAATTATGAAGAAATCAGAACTCATTCTAGCCATTCGCAAGCTTTATCCTTTCTTAAAAACTAAACAGATCACTGGGTTAATCGAAATTATTTTCGATGAATTAGCTAAAGGATTGCAACAAGGTAAGCGAGTTGAGATCAGGGGCTTTGGATCTTTCTCGCTAAAGCAACGTAAAGTTCAACTTAAATTCCCTACTATGCCTCAAGAAATTATTACTCTTGGCGAAAGGCATACCGTATATTTTAGGATGGGAAAAGAATTTTTTAATCGGCTAAATCCGTCAAATGAATATTAATCAGAAGCGTCGCATTTATTATTTTGGTATCATCGCTGAAATAATTGCCGCTTTATATTTACGCTGCAAATTTTATCAAATCCTTGCTAGGCGCTTTAAAAGTCCATTTGGTGAAATTGATCTAATCGCTAAAAAAGGTAAGCAGCTTGTTTTTATTGAGATTAAAGATAGAAAGGATACTAGTTTGATGGATTTTATCAGCAAGCATCAGCAACAGCGAATTATTAAAGCCAGCCAATATTTTTTGCTAAGATTTCCAAAATACCAAACTTACCAACTACGCTTTGACGCCATCATCATGAATCAATATTTCTGGCCGATTCACTTTAAGAATTATTGGTAAAAAAAAGGCCAGAGAACAACTCTCTGGCCTTTTAAAAATCTTAAATCTAAATCTAACTGTTTATGAGTTAGCTACATCTGCCCAAGGTAATGGATTACCTTCAGAGTCTAGTGGCATTGAGCCATCTTCAAATGCTGCACCCATATATCTTCTTCTACCGGAAATAACTAACACTGGTTCAATCAACTTATCATTATAAAATACTTCAGTTGCCTTTACCCGAGCTGTAGGGTTATTTTTACTTGCTGTTTTAGCGGTTTTACCTTTACTCATATCAGTTCACCTTATAATTAATTTTAAATAGAAATACAGACTAGCATTATTTTTGTTATAGTCAAGTTCTAAAAATTAACTAGACAAGCATTAACAATCTACAGAGTTTTTATGCTAAAATCACTTTTTAATAATCAATTCTCTAATTTAATGGATTAGACCAATTAGCATCCGAAGCATCAGTTGGTAACTTTATAGTACGTTCAAAGTGCCCAGTTAAATCTACTGTGCATAAGCTTGTTTTCATTTTGCCACCACTATCAGGGCGATTAGTTTTAGTATACATAATCACTCTTCCATTAGGTGCCCAAGTAGGACTTCCAACTAAATATCCTTGAGTTAAAACTCTCTCTCCAGTGCCGTCTGAACGCATCACGCCGATATAAAATACTCCTTGATATTTCTTAGTAAAAGCGATGAAATCTCCTCTTGGAGACCAAATTGGAGTAAAATATGAACCATCACCAAAGCTGATTCTTTGCTGGTCACTGCCATCTTTATTCATGGTATATAATTTAGACGTGCCACTACGATCTGAGATGAAAACAATTTTATTGCCATCTGGAGAAAAATAAGGACTAGTATTAATGTAGGTACCACTAGTCAATTTGGTAGATTTCATGTTAGATAAATTCATTAACACTACATCACTGCTGCCATTTGCAGAAGCTGACATAACCGCTTCTTTGCCATCTGGAGAGAAACGTGGAGCAAATGTCATCCCTTTAAAATGGCCTAATATTTTATCATGACCGCTGTTTAAATCGCGTAAGTGAACGCGTGCCTTGTTTTTAATATAAGCTAAATATAAAACTTTGTGACTATCGGGCGAAAAGCGCGGAGTTAAAGTTAAATTGCGTCCATCGCTTAAATATTTTAAATTAGCGCCATCTTGATCCATAATGGCCAGCTTTTTGATTCTGCTTTTAACTGGACCTGATTCAGCTATAAAAACAATCTTAGTATTAAAATACCCCTCTTCTCCTGTTAAGCGCTTATAGATATCGTCAGCTATTTTATGAGCTATCCTACGCCATTGGCTTTCTTTACTTTGATATGAATGTTTTTTAAGTGCAGATTCACTATATGGATCCCATAAATAATACTCCACATTGATTTGCCCCCCTCCTAAATTATGAACTTTACCAGTTAATAAAGCTGAAGCGTTGATTTGACGCCAAGCAGCGAATTTTGGAGCATGCGAGGTGCTTTTAATCGGCTCAATATAAGCTGAAGGATCAATTACTCTAAATAATCCAGTTCCTTGCAAGTCATTATTTATCACTTGGACTATTTCTTTACCCATCTCTATTGCCACCGGGTCACTACCTAAGAAATTTACGTCAGCGATCGGCATAGGATCTATATTACCCTGAGTAATATCGATCCGCTCTACTGCTAGCGCTTGCACAGCACCTAATAAAATTAAACATACTGATAATATTTTTTTCATGACCTTGCTCTCTTTAATAAATCAAATTACTTGGATCGAAGTTAAATTCTATATTTTGCCATGAACTATATTGATCAACTGGCAAACCTTGAAGAGGGCTACATTTATGCACCGCTCTTACTGCTGCATCTGCTGCCACTCTATATAATTCATCACTATTATACTTAAAGCTATCTTTTATTTTAACGCTAGTTGCTGAACCGTCTTGGCCAAAAGTAATATTAAGCAGAACCGCCAATTTACCAGCATCCACATTTCCAGCCGGAGGACTCCAGCATTTCTCAATTTGCTTCTTTATAGAATCTTTAATACTCATAGATAATGGCATGTCTGCATCATGCGGACCTTTACTAGGTTTGTCAGCCACTTCTTCATTCTGATCATTTTTTTGCTCAACCTCTAACAAATCCTTCATTAAACTATCATATTCACTAACCTTAGGTTTTTTGACAGGCTTCTTAACTGGCTTTTTGTTTTTTTCCGGCTCTTTTTTAGGAGTAGGCTCTGGCTTAGGCTTCACTTCTTCTTTTGGCTTAGGTTTTTCTGGTATTGGCTCCGGCTTAAGCTCAGGTTTAGGTTCCTCAATAGGTTTTGGCTCAGGCTTAACCTCTTCTTTAACTTCAGGCTTAGGCTCTTCAATAGGCTTAGGCTTATCTACTGGCTTTTCTTCTTTTTTTGGTTTAGCAACCTGCTTATTTTCTACATTAGTCATTTTGCTTATCGGCAATAAATCTACCGAAATTATTATCTCTGGCGGCAATTTACGTTGGCACTGAGGAAAATTTACTAATAACACAGCAAATAAACTTAGATGCAGGAAAACCGATAAGCTCATCCCAACATGATATCTTAGTCTTTCGATAAGCTGTGTCAGTTTATCCATCATCTATATTATTTATTTTCCACTTGTGTGATTAAAGAAATATGATTAAAACCAGCCTCACTAATTGATCCAACAACAGACATCATCACCCCATAGCTAACCGATCTATCACCACGCACTAAGATTCGGCTATCTTTTTTCTCTTTAGTAATTGCAATTAATTTAGGAATAAGCTCTTTGGATTCAATGGCAATATCTTGAATATAAACCACTTCTTTATCAGTTACGGTAATTGTTAATGGCTCATCGTTCCCGCTTAAAGGCGCCGCAGCTGTTTGCGGTAAATCTACATTAATTCCTGAAATCATCATTGGCGCTGTAACCATAAACACCACCAATAGCACTAACATCACATCCACAAATGGCGTAATATTAATTTCACTCATTAACTGTCTTTTAGCTCTTGCTGATTTTTTACTAGCTATCGTTATTGCCATTACTTATTCCTCGATCAATTTCTTGAGAAAGCAATGAACCTAATTCGCTAGAAAAATCATTTACTTTATTACTGATATTATTAATTTTACTTGCTAATAGATTATAAAATACTACTGCAGGAATAGCCGCGATAAGCCCTACTGCTGTGGCAAGCAAAGCTTCAGCAATGCCTGGAGCTACCACTGCAATTGTAGCATTTTTCATCGCTGCAATAGATTGAAAACTATTCATAATTCCCCATACAGTACCGAACAAACCAATAAATGGAGAAGTTGAGCCAACAACAGCTAAAAATGAGAGATTTTTCTCTAATTTATCTATTTCTTGATTTTTAGTGATATCCATCGCTTGTAAGATTCTCTCTTTTAAACCAATGCTTAAATAAGATAAAGTGTTTTGATTTTTATTGGTTATTTTTTGCTTACTCCATTCATCCATAGCAGCAACAAATACCATAGCCAAAGGATGATCAGCTTTATTGCGTAAACGCTCATACAACTGATCTAGCAATTGTCCTGACCAAAAAACCTTTTCGAATTTTTCACTATATTTTGATACTTGACGTAACAACAGGGATTTATCGATAATAATTGCCCAACTCCATATAGATGCCATTGCTAATAGCAATAATACTAATTTTACTACTATATCTGCACCACCGATTAAACCTAATATTGATAAATCAGGCTGATGCGCCACTATATTCGTTACTATATCTTCACCTTGAGTCATAATTGTTCCTTTTTTCAGTCAAGCAATCTTTTAAAATAGTTGATTGCTTTTTTTCTTGATACTTCATAATCTACAATAGGAATACAATATTTTCTACTAAATAATGGCTTTGGTTTATGAATTTCATTATTCGCTACTAATCTTAGCTCAGGTACATATTTACGAATATAATTACCATTCGGATCAAACCTCTTACTTTGTAGATATGGATTAAATACCCTGAAATACGGTTGAGCATCGGTTCCAACCGATGCACTCCATTGCCATCCACCTACATTAGAACTTAATTCATAATCCAATAGATGCTGAGCAAAAAATTCTTCACCTAAGCGCCAATCTAACCATAGATTTTTTGTCATAAAACTTGCCACTATCATCCTAGCTCTATTATGCATCCAACCCGTTTCTAGTAATTGCCTAATTGCTGCATCAATAATGGGATAGCCCGTTTGAGCATTAGTAAACTTAGCTAAGAAGTCCTGATTTGAACTCCATTTAATATTACGATATCGAGGCTGCATCTCCATGTGAGTGGTTTCAGGGAAGTAATATAAAATCATGGCATAAAAATCTCGCCAAGCTATTTCCTTTAACCATTCATGGCCATTTTCCACATTAATCGCTGCTCTATAGCATTGCCTAATCGATATATTTCCAAATCTTATATATGGCGAAAGACAGCTGGTTCCATCATCTGATAAATTATTACGATTATTCTCATAGTTTGAAAGTTTATAGTCTATAAATTGATTAAATTTTACTGGTAAACTCTCTAAAGACCACTCATTTAATTCTTGATGAAAATATCCAGGAATTTCTTCATTTAAATTAAGTGAATATAAGCTGTTTTGTGCCAAAATTTCTTTTATTTTGTTACTGTCTGCGTAACGAGAATTATCATCAATTTTATATTCTACATAATCTAATGGCTCTATTTTTGATAACCATTTTTTAAAATAGGGAGTAAAAACCTTATAAGAACTGTTATCGTCTTTACAAATTCTATTAGGAGCCATCAGCAAATGATCGTTATTAAGCTTTAAATCTAATTCTTTAGCAATCAGTTTATCTCTTTTAATACCGTACGGTTCATAATCTTCTCCAGCATAAACCGACTCTACTTCAAGAATTTTAGCTATACGAGGTATTAATAATTCTGGCTTTCCATAAAAAACTAGTAATTCTGAATTATACTTCTTTAGCTCTTTGTCTATCGCCCTTAAACTATCTTTAATAAAGCTTACTCTCTTATCTCTAGGATTAGTAAAGCGTGATAATATATGCTCATCAAAGATAAAAATTGGCTGGACTTTTCCTGGCTTTTGCAAACTTAAGCTTAGTGATAAATTATCTTTTAACCTTAAATCTCTGCGTAACCATAATAACGAGGACACTAATTTAGACATATAAAATACTTGTGTTAAAAAAATTAAAGCATATATTTAATG
This sequence comes from Rickettsiales bacterium, assembly GCA_947424995.1. Lineage (GTDB taxonomy): Bacteria > Pseudomonadota > Alphaproteobacteria > Rickettsiales > CANDYO01 > CANDYO01. The sequence goes on from CANDYO010000033.1 coordinate 11,327, forward strand.
AAGCATTAAGCTTTAATCATTAAACAGTAAATAATATGATTCGTAAACCCATAATTGGCATCACCCTTGATTGGGAAGATACACCTACATATTCTTCTATGCATCCTTGGTATGCTTTGCGTTGCAATTATGCTAGCGTGGTATCTAAATCTAATGGCGTCCCTATTACCTTACCTTATGATTTAAGCGCTGTTGATAGCTATATTGAAATAATCGATGGGTTAATGGTTACAGGTGGAGATTATGATCTAGATCCTTCGGTATATGGCGAAACAGCTGAAGATGAAACTAGAGAAATTAAAAATAACCGTACCGATTTTGAGATGGCTTTAATTAAAGCTGCTTTAGCTAGAAACATGCCTATTCTAGCTATCTGTGCTGGTGAACAATTACTAACAGCAATGCATGGCGGCAAGCTACTGCAAGATATTGCTACTTTCTACCCCAATGCCTTAAACCACGAACAAAAATATCTTGGTATTCATATGTCTAAAACTTCTCATTCAATTAAAATTACGCCTGGAAGCTTACTCCATAAAATTGTCCAAACAGAAACCATGGAGGTTAATAGCTCTCATCATCAAGCCGTAAAATCTATTGGCCCTGAAATGATTATCTCAGGCCTCGCTCCAGATCAAGTCGTCGAAGCAGTGGAAATGCTGAATTATCCTTTTGTTTTAGGGGTCGAATGGCATCCAGAATATTTAGCAACCAATGAAGATGCGCTTATAATTAGTGCATTTATTGAAGCTGCGAGTAATTATAGTGGAAAATGAAGAACGGATTGCTAAAATTATAGCCAGAGCAGGAATTTGCTCAAGACGAGAAGCGGAAAGATTGATCGAAGAAGGCAGAGTAACTTATAAGGGCGAAGTTATCGAAACTCCAGCAGTTAAGTTTTCTGGAACCAAAGATATTGCTGTAGATGGTTATTTCTTAGAAAAAGCTCCTAGCAAGTTGTGGGTTTATCACAAGCCTGTTGGCTTGGTAGTATCTCATCAGGATGAGCAAGGGAGAGAAACTATTTTCGATTATTTACCTATAAAGGAGCGAGTTATTTCAGTAGGAAGATTAGATAAGAATACCTCTGGTCTTTTATTGCTCACTAATGATGGTAGTGTTGCCAGACAATTAGAATTACCTATAAATAATTTTAAGCGTATTTATATGGTGCGCGTCTATGGCCACCTAAATTTTCCCTTATTACAAAAGTCTTTATCGCAAAGCTTAACCATTGATGGCGTTACTTACCGCCCTATAAAAGCGGAGCTAGAACAGAGCAACTCTAGTAATCATTGGTTACGCTTAACTATTAGCGAAGGCAAAAACCGAGAAATTCGTAAAATTCTTGAATATTTTGATCTACAAATCAATAAATTAATCCGCATTCAATATGGCCCCTTTGAATTAGCTAACCTTGAACTAGGGGCAGTTTATGAATTACCCACTTGGCAAAAAATGCTAAAAACTTCGCTTTCAAGAACCGATTTCAGATAGAAACATTAAAACTATTGAACTTTAAGTTAGAAAAGGTCAGAATATAGTTATCTATAAACTATTCAAATATATGGGTAATATTATGCAAGAATCTAAACGAATTACAGTAGCTTATGGCGACGGTATCGGTCCAGAAATTATGGAAGCAACCCTATCTATCTTAAAGGAAGCTCGTGCTAAAATTAGCATTGATACTATTGAAGTAGGGAAATTAATGTATGAGCGAGGCTTCTCTAGTGGTATTCCTCCGGAAGCTTGGCGCTCTATTGAAGAAAATAAAATTTTACTAAAAAGTCCGATAACTACTCCTCAAGGGGGGGGGTATAAAAGCCTAAACGTTACCATGCGTAAAACTCTTGGCTTATATGCCAATATTCGTCCTTGCATGTCTTATCCTCCATTTGTTACCACTCTCCATCCAGGTATGGATCTGGTAATCATTAGAGAGAATGAAGAAGATTTATATGCTGGCATTGAATATCGCCAAAGTCATAATATTTATCAATCACTTAAACTTATTACTCGTATTGGCTGTGAAAAAATTGTCCGCTATGCTTTTGAATACGCAGTAAAAAATAATCGCAAAAAAGTAACTTGCTTTACTAAAGATAATATTATGAAATTTACCGATGGTTTATTTCATAAAGTATTTGATGAAATTGCTCAAGAATATCCTAATATAACGACTGATCACTTTATAGTAGATATAGGTACTGCAAGGCTTGCCAGTAAACCACAAATTTTTGATGTTATTGTAACCAGTAACTTATATGGCGATATTATTTCAGATGTGGTAGCAGAAATTTCTGGCTCAGTAGGTCTCGCTGGCTCTGCTAATATTGGTGAAAAATATGCTTTATTTGAGGCTATTCACGGTTCTGCTCCAGATATAGCTGGCAAAAATATGGCTAATCCTTCAGGACTTATTAATGCTGCAGTAATGATGTTAGTTCATATCGGTCAGGGAAGCGTAGCAAGTAACATTCAAAATGCTTGGCTTAAAACCATAGAGGATGGTGTTCACACAGGTGATATATATAATGAAAAATCTAGTAAAAAGAAACTAGGAACTGCTGAATTCACTAAAGAAATAATCGCTAGACTAGGTGAAAAACCATCAAGCTTTAAAGCAGTTAACTATCCTGATACTAAACCTGTGGAACAAGTAACAACTCATAAATATGAAATCAATACCAAAGAAGTTAAGACCCTTGTTGGTGTAGATGTCGTTGTTAATTGGAATGGTGAAAGTTCTAGTAAACTCGCTAATGAAATTAATAAACTTGTAGAAGGTAGTAAACTCGGTTTACAAGTAATCTCTGTAAAAGGACTAAAAGTTTGGCCTGAAGCCGGTGATTTATTAGTAAATAGTGACGAATGGAGCTTGCGTTTTATGCCAGTTGCTGAAGCAAAAATCATTAATCATGCAGCTATTATAAAACTACTTGATAGCTTAAATAATGCTAATTATGATTTTGTTCGAGTGAATAATCTATATCTTTTTGATGATAAACTTGGCTTTTCTCTAGTTCAAGGAGAGTAATTAGGTTATTTATGCGCGCATTTAGATTAGTTTTTATTATTACCATTTTTGCTTTAACTATATTTACATTTAGTCATGAGCACTATGAAAATATATCACCAGGTGGAGATCCTAGTTTATTTGCACTCATAAAATGGAAATTAACTAGCAATAAACCAGCATGGCCACAATTGCCAGCTATAGAACCAGTCATTGCTAAGTCTAAAATCCCTCAAAAAACAAGCGGAGATGAGATGGTAATTACTTACATCAATCACGCTAGTTTTCTAGTTCAATTGAGTAATAAAAACATTTTAATTGATCCGGTTTGGTCCACTTATGCCGGCCCATTTGGTGAGTTTGGGGTGAAAAGATCAATTTATCCAGGCGTAGATATAGAAGATCTACCAAAAATTGATTTTATCCTAATTTCACATTCTCATTATGATCATCTAGACCTTCCAACTATAGAAAAATTAACTAAACATAATCGACCAAGAATAATTACCGGACTGGGAGTAACTAGATATATTGATTACTGCCAGCAGCAACCTCAAAACTGTGACGAACTAAATTGGTGGGAAAATATTAAAGTCTCTGACTTAGAGCTTTATTTTCACTTTGTTCCTGCTCATCACTGGTCTAGCAGGTATCTCTTTGATAAAAATACTTCACTTTGGGGGGGGTTTGTTATTCAAAACCGTCAAGACAAGCTTTATTTCGCTGGCGATACTGGCTTTGCCGATGGTAAAATCTTTAAACAAATTAAACAAAAATATGGTCATTTTCGTGTAAGTTTATTACCCATTGGAGCATATAAACCAGATTGGTTTTTTCAAGTAATGCATACTTCTCCTGCACAGGCTGTAGAGATCTTTAAAATTTTAGATAGTGATTATGCAGTACCGATGCATTTTGATACTTTTGAATTAACCGATGAAGAATATCAAGATCCGCTAAACGACTTGAGTATAGCTTTAAAAACTGAGAAAATCGATAAATTCAAGATTTTATCACCCGGTCAAACTTGGTATGTTCCAGGCAAGAATCCATAAATAGTTGGTGATTAAACTTTAAGACAAAAATTAATATCATTCTTACTAATCTTTACTAAATAATGAATTCCAGTAATAATAAGTCTCCCCGTCAAAATGCATTGAGCCCTTATAAAACAAGGATTTGATATTATAATTTTGTTGCAAAATCCATAAGAAAATGCTATAAATATGGTGTAAACCTTATGGATTTGTGTAAAAAATGCCAATAGAAAAT
>CANDYO010000034.1 GCA_947424995.1 Rickettsiales bacterium
AAGAAATGGTGATGCCTGGAGATAACGTTAATCTTAAGGTTGAGCTAATTTCTCCGATTGCAATGAACGAAGGCTTAAGATTCGCTATTCGTGAAGGTGGTCGTACCGTTGGTGCTGGCGTTGTTGCCAAAATTTTAAAATAGTTTAAGTTTTTTTATGAGCTGTTTTAATGATTAAGTTCGTTAAAACAGCTTTTTTGTTCTGGAAAATTAAACTCTTTGAGGAACAAAGGGAATAATTAAAGAATTTCAAGTTTTTTTTAAAAAGAACGCTTGCTTTATTAAAGAATAATGCTATTAATTTATACTCCTGATCTCATGTGTGATTAGTGATGTGTTTATAGTTGTGCCAGAATTAAAAGAATTTGTAGGAATAATTAGGAGCGTAGCTTAGTTGGTAGAGTGTCGGTCTCCAAAACCGAAGGTCGGGGGTTCGAATCCCTCCGCTCCTGCCACAGTTTGTATGTATTGAATTTGAGAAATGTTGAAAGTAACAGAATTTATAGATCAAGTAGTAAAAGAAGCCGGTAAGATCACCTGGTCAACTAGAAAAGAAACTATGGTTTCGATGATGCTAGTTGTTGTAATGGTGGTGATTTCTTCTTTGTTCTTTTTACTAGTTGATTCATCTTTAAATAAAGTAGTGCAGTTACTGTTAAAACTGGGAGTTAATTAATTGGCCTACCAATGGTATATAATTCATGTAGTTTCTGGACATGAGAAAAAAGTAGCGAAGCTGATTGAAGAGCAAGCAAGAAAGAAAAATTTGCAAGAGCAAATTCCTCAAGTTGTAGTACCAACAGAAGAAGTTGTTGAAGTAAGAAGAAATCAGAAAGTTAGTGTAGAGAAAAAATTTCTACCTGGCTATATTCTGATTAATATGGAAATGAATGACGATACCTGGCATTTTGTTAGAAATGTACCAAAAGTAACTGGATTTTTAGGTGGTGGTAGTAAACCATCTCCAGTTAGTGAAGCTGAAATTAAAGCTATTTTTAAGCAAATGGAAGAAGGGTCTGTTGTAAGTAAAAACTTAATGACTTTTGAAATAGGGGAGTCGGTTAAGATTAATGACGGTCCATTTGAATCTTTCGTTGGTGTCGTTTCGGAAGTAGATGAAGAAAAATCCAGATTAAAAATATCTGTTTCTATTTTTGGTCGATCAACTCCGGTAGAGTTGGAATTTTCTCAAGTAGAGAAAGTATAATAATAAAGAATTAATGATAAAAAGGTTAATGGTTTATGGCAAAAAAAATACAAGGCTATATTAAGCTGCAAATTCCTGCTGGAAAGGCGAATCCTTCACCTCCAGTTGGTCCTGCACTTGGTCAACGTGGTTTGAACATTATGGAATTCTGTAAAGCTTTCAATGCGATGACTCAGTCAATGGAAGCCGGTGCGCCTACTCCAGTGGTGATTACATATTACGCTGATCGTACTTTTAGCGTAGTCGTTAAAAAACCGCCAGTATCATATTTTATCATTAAGGCAGCTAAAATAGCTAAAGGGTCTGATAAAACTGGCAAGGTGGAAGCAGGCACTATTACTGCAGCTCAAGTTAAAGAGATAGCGAAGCAAAAAATTGAAGATATGAATGCTTTTGATATAGAAGCAGCGTGCCAGTCTGTAATTGGTACTGCTTTATCAATGGGCGTGAAGGTGGAAGGATAAAATGGCAAAAGCAAAGCAAAAGCATTTAGTAAAAGGAAAAGGCGGTAAAAATATCCGTCAAGCAAGAGCTCTTGTAGAAGAGTTAAAAGAATATAGTGTAGGTGAAGCGGTTACGTTTTTAAAGAATAATAGCTTTACTAAATTTGATTCAAGTATAGAAGTGGCGTGTGCTCTTGGGGTTGATCCTAAGCATTCTGACCAACAGGTTCGTGGTATGGTTTCGATGCCTCATGGAACTGGTAAAAAAGTAAGAGTAGCAGTGTTTGCAAAAGAAGGAAAAGCTGAAGAAGCTAGAAAAGCTGGAGCAGATATTGTAGGTAGTGATGATTTAGTGCAAGATATCCAATCTGGAAAGATTGAGTTTGATTATTGTATCGCTACTCCTGATATGATGGGTGTAGTAGGTAAGGTAGCAAAAATTCTTGGACCTAAAGGACTAATGCCAAATCCAAAATTAGGCACGGTTACTCCTGATGTAGCTAGCGCTATTGTTAGAGCGAAAGCTGGGCAAGTAGAATTTAGAGCGGAAAAAGCAGGGATAGTTCATGCAGGTGTTGGTAAATTAAGTTTTAATGAAGCACATTTAATTGAAAATGTTCAAGCGCTATTATCAGCTGTAATTAAAGCTAAGCCAGCGGCATCAAAAGGGACTTACTTAAAAGCAGTTTATATTTCATCAAGTATGGGACCGGCTTTACCTATAGATGTAGCAAATTTATCAATGAATCAAAGTTAATTGGAGTTGATTGTGAATAGAATAGAAAAAGAACAAGCAATTAGCGATATAAGAGGGTTAGTTAGTGACCACTCTGCAACAATCATTGCTCATTACAAAGGGCTAACTGTTGCTCAGATTCATGTTTTAAGAGGACAGCTCCGTGAATGCGGTGCTAAAATGAAAGTAATTAAGAATAGTCTTGCAAAGTTAGCTGTAGCAAATACTAATAATAAAGAGTTGGATGTTTTATTAACTGGTCCAACTGCATTGTTAGTATCAAATGATCCAGTGACTATGGCTAAAAATCTTACTAAGTTTGCAAAAGATAATGCAAATTTGGTATTGTTGGGTGGAATGGTTGATAATCAATTTGTTGATAAAAAAGCAATCAGCATGTTGTCTGAAATGCCGTCAAAAGACGAATTAAGGGCTAAGATTATTGGTCTATTAAATGCTCCAGCTACTAAATTAGTAAGAGTGCTTAAGGCGCCGGTTGAGCAGCTAGCTCGAGTGGTAGGTGCTTATTCAAATAAGTAATAAACTTAGGTATATTGCTTTAGGTTAGAAAATGCTGTTATAGTTTTTATAATTATATCAGCCTTATATTTTATTGTTAATGTTAGTTAAAAGAGGATTAAAATGGTAAATTTAGCAAAAATAGCAGATGACTTGTCGGCATTAAGTGTAATGCAGGCAGCTGAGCTTGCAAAAATGCTTGAAGAAAAATGGGGCGTTAGCGCAGCAGCACCAGTTGCAGTTGCGGCGGTTGCATCAGCAGCAGCTCCTGCAGAAGAAGCTCAAAGTGATTTTAACGTAATTCTTGCTTCAATTGGCGATAAGAAAATTGAAGTAATTAAAGAAGTACGCGCTATCACAGGTTTAGGCTTAAAAGAAGCTAAAGATCTAGTTGAATCTGCTCCAGCTCCTATTAAAGAATCTGTTTCAAAAGATGAAGCAAATAAGATTAAAGAGCAATTAGAAAAAGTTGGCGCTAAAATCGAAATAAAATAATTTAATTTATTTTTATAATATACCTCTTTCAAAAATGCTTTTATAATATTTTAAAAAATAAATTAAAAGTAATTTTTTTCTTGGAAGAGGTATAATTTATATTAATTATATTGATTTATATCAAACAATAGCTTAAAACTTTATATTCTAAGTAGTTAAAATATATATCATCAAAAAGGTGATGTAGTTTTTTTTATTTTTGAGTTTATATATTTTAAGGGTTTGTTCTTGTCTAGCATAAAGCATTACAACAAACTAATTAATGCACAAGGTTTATTTTGATTGTAACTTTTATATCGTCACAGCTTATATTTATAATGTTATATATATCAAAGGTCTTGAATCAATATATATTAGACTTCTTTCGAAACTTTACTTCTGTTGGCAATTTGCATGCGACTTCCGTGCTCGAATTCTCATGTACTAAAATGTACACTGCGGTTCTGTGCTCTAAGTCTCCTTCAAATTTCTTAACCGAAGTGAGTTTCGAAAGAAGTCTATTCTCAGGGATTCAAAAATTGTTTATTGTTAAACTGCAGGAACAATTTTTAAACCACTTTGAATATACAAAAAAATATTCCTCAAATGGAATATTTCATCAGTATTTTACTCAGCATATTTCTTAAATTTAATTGGAGTTATCAATGGTTAGTTCATTCACTGCACGTAAAAGAATTCGTAAGAGTTTTGGTAGAATTGAACAGATTGCATCAATGCCAAATTTAATAGAACTTCAAAAAAATTCTTATAATACATTTTTGCAGGCGGATGTTGAACCAGATCAACGTAAAAATGTTGGTTTAAACCAAGTATTTACCTCTGTATTTCCAATTGAAGATTCATCAGGACAAGCCACTTTAGAATTCATTAAATATGAATTGAATGAGCCAATCTTAAGAGGTGGGAATTATTCAGCATCGCTAAAAGCAGTTTTCCGCCTAATTATTTGGGATATTGATGAAGATACTCAATCTAGAGAAATTAAGGGCATAAAAGAACAAGAAGTATTTCTTGGTGATATTCCAATGATGACCAATAATGGTACATTCGTAGTAAATGGTACTGAGAGGGTTATAGTTTCTCAGATGCACCGTTCTCCAGGCGCTTTTTTTGATCATGATCGTGGTAAAACTCATAATACTGGTAAGTTCTTATATTCAGCAAGAGTAATACCTTATCGTGGTTCATGGCTGGATTTTGAATTCGATGCTAAAGATATATTATATTTTAGAGTTGACCGTAAACGTAAGCTTTATGCGACTTCTTTAATGCGCGCTTTGGGTATGTCCACTGGCGATATTTTGAATGAATTTTATGATAAAATTGAAATCAAGAAAAATAATAAAGGTTGGTCAATAAAATTTAATTATGACCGTATGCGTGGTGTAAAATTAAAAGCAGATTTAATCGATGCAGAAACAGATAAAGTGGTTATTGAAGCTGGCACAAAATTAACTGCCAGAGTAATGAAAAAATTACAAGAAGATAATTTTACACAACAATTAATTTCTTCTGAAGATTTGCTCGGTAAATATGTAGGTGAAGATATTTTTAATCCAGAATCTGGAGAAGTTTATCTAAGTGTTGGTGATGAATTAAAAGCTGATAAAATAGCATTTTTAGAAAGAGTAGAAATAGACGCGTTTACTTTGTTAGACATAGATCATGTAAACGTTGGTGCTTATATTCGTAATACTTTATTTACTGATAAAAATAATACTCCAGAAGAAGCTTTAGTCGATATTTTTAGAGTAGTAAGACCTGGTGAGCCTTCAACAGTTGAAGGAGCTAAAGACGTATTTAATAGTTTATTCTTTGATGCAGAAAGATATGATCTTTCAGCAGTTGGAAGAGTTAAGCTTAATGCTAAATTAAACTTAGATTACCCAGAAGAGTTAACCATTCTAACTAAAGATGATATTTTAGGGATCATTAAAACTTTAGTCCATTTAAGAGATGGTATTGGTGAAATAGATGATATTGATAATCTAGCTAATCGTAGAGTTAGAGCTGTTGGTGAAATGATAGAAAATCAATTCAGAATCGCTTTAGTACGCCTTGGTAGAGCAATCTTAGAAAGAATGGGTGCAGTAGAACTAGATACAGTAATGCCGCATGATTTAATCAATTCTAAGCTTTTAGTGGCAACAGTGAAGGATTTTTTCACTTCTTCGCAATTATCACAGTTTATGGATCAAACTAATCCTTTATCAGAGATAACTCATAAAAGAAGAATGTCAGCTTTAGGACCTGGTGGATTAACAAGAGAAAGAGCAAGTTTTGAAGTACGTGACGTTCATCCAACTCACTATGGTCGTATTTGCCCGATTGAAACACCAGAAGGTCAAAATATTGGTCTAATCAATAGTATGGCAACTTACGCAAGAGTGAATAAATATGGCTTTATTGAAAGTCCTTATCGTCTTGTAAAAGATTCTAGAGTTACTGATGAAGTGATTTATTTATCAGCTATTGAAGAAGGTAAATATATTATAGCTCAAGCTAATGCTGATATGGATGATAAAGGCAATTTCACATCGGATTTAGTAAGCTGTCGTAAAAATGGTGAATTTATTATGGCAAGTCCAGATAATATTCATTATATGGACGTATCACCAATGCAGATGGTTTCAGTAGCTGCTTCATTAATTCCATTCCTTGAAAACGATGATGCGAACCGTGCTTTGATGGGATCAAACATGCAACGTCAAGCTGTGCCTCTGTTACGCGTTGATGCGCCAATAGTAGGTACCGGAATGGAGCAAATAGTTGCTGGTGATTCTGGAGCTACGGTGGTTGCTAGAGCGAATGGTATAATAGAGCAAGTTGATGGTACAAGAATAGTTATTCGTAGTACTGAAGATTCTGAAGGTGATTCTTCAGGTCTAGAAATTTATAATTTATTAAAATTTCAACGCTCAAACCATAATACATGTATTAATCAAAGACCTTTAGTAAATGTTGGCGATAAAATTGTTAAAGGCGACATTATAGCTGATGGTCCAAGTACTGATTTAGGTGAATTGGCATTGGGAAGAAATGTGTTAGTCGCTTTCATGCCATGGAATGGTTATAACTTTGAAGATTCTATTCTAATGTCTGAAAGGATAGTAAAAGATGATATTTTCACTTCTATTCATATTGAAGAATTTGAATGTGTAGCACGTGATACTAGACTTGGACCTGAAGAAGTTACTAGAGATATACCTAATGTTAGTGAAGAACATCTTCGTCATTTGGATGAAGTTGGTATAGCTCACATAGGTGCAGAAGTTAAAGCTGGTGATATTTTAGTTGGAAAAGTTACTCCAAAGAGTGAATCACCAATGACTCCAGAAGAAAAATTATTGCGAGCTATCTTTGGTGAAAAAGCAGCAGATATGAGAGATTCTTCACTGCATCTTCCTCCTGGAGTAAGCGGTACTATTGTTGGAGTAGAGATATTAACTAGACGTGGTATTGAAAAAGATCAAAGAGCTTTATCTATTGAGCGTCAACAAATTGATAGACTAACAAAAGATAAAGATGATGAATTGTCAATTGTTGAAGGAGTTATCTTCTCTAGATTACAGAAAATATTACTCAATAATATTGTGGTTAATGGTCCACGTGGATTAAAAGCTGGAACTGTAATTAGTGATACAATATTAGCTGATTACACTAATGGTCAATGGTGGAATATCGTAGTAGAAGACAGCAATGCAACACTTGAAATTGAAAAAATTAGAGAAAAACATCGCTTCACTATCGATAAAATTAATAAATCATTTACTTCAAATGTTGAAAGAATTCAAGCTGGAGATGATTTACCTCAAGGCGCTTTAAAGGTAGTAAAAATCTTTGTTGCGATGAAACATAAAGTACAGCCTGGTGATAAAATGGCTGGTCGACATGGTAATAAAGGGGTTATTTCTAGAATTTTACCTATAGAAGATATGCCTTATTTAGAAGATGGAACGATTGTAGATATTGTTTTAAACCCATTAGGTGTTCCATCACGGATGAATATTGGACAGATTCTTGAGACTCATTTGGGTTGGGCAGCAGTTACTTTAGGTAAGCAAATAACAGCAGCATTGAATAGTTTTAACGAAAAGAAAAATGATGTTAAGCATTTAGTTGATGTGATTTGTGATGCTTATGATGACGAAAAAATAGCTAAGGTCGTTCGTGGTTTTACAGAAGAGCAAGTGCTTGAATTAGCAGGTAATTTACAAAATGGTATTCCAATAGCAACTCCTGTATTTGATGGAGCTAAAGAATCTGACATTGTGAACATGTTGAAAAGAGTTAACTTAGATACTTCTGGACAAATAAGGTTAATCGATGGTCGTACAGGCGAACATTTTGAACGTAAAGTTACGATTGGCTATATTTATATGTTAAAACTACATCACTTGGTTGATGATAAGATCCATGCTCGTTCAATAGGACCATATAGTTTAGTGACTCAACAGCCTTTAGGTGGTAAGTCTCACTTTGGTGGACAAAGACTTGGGGAAATGGAATGTTGGGCGCTGCAAGCTTATGGAGCTGCTTATACCTTGCAAGAAATGCTAACGGTTAAGTCAGATGACGTGACTGGAAGAATTAAAATTTATGACTCTATTATTCGTGGAGATAATAATTTTGAATGTGGTATACCAGAATCATTCCATGTGATGATTAAAGAACTACGTTCATTATGTTTGAATGTTGAACTTGAACAGCAAAAAAACTACGAAATTAAGTAAAAATTAAGGTAGCTTCAAGCTAACCACATTAAAAGATTTAAGACTAAAATTATTAGGAGACACGTATTAGTATGATGAATTTATTTAATACTCAAGATGGTTATGATTTTGATTTGATGAAGATTTCCATTGCCAGCCCTGATAAAATTAGGTCATGGTCTTTTGGCGAAGTTAAAAAGCCAGAAACAATAAATTACCGTACTTTTAAACCAGAACGTGATGGATTATTTTGTTCAAGAATTTTTGGTCCTGTTAAGGATTATGAATGTCTGTGCGGCAAATATAAACGAATGAAATATCGTGGTATTATTTGTGAAAAATGTGGTGTTGAAGTTACTACTTCTAAAGTTCGTCGTGAAAGAATGGGGCATATTGAGCTTGCAGCTCCAGTAGCGCATATTTGGTTCTTAAAGTCACTACCATCTAGAATTAGTATTCTTTTAGATGTTACTCTGAAAGAATTAGAAAAGATTTTATATTTTGAAGCTTATATTATTACTGATCCAGGAATGTCTCCTTTCTCTAGATATGAGACTTTAAGCGAAGAACAATATTATAAAGCTTTAGATGAATATGGCGAAGATAGCTTCACTGCTATGATTGGTGCGGAAGCAGTTAAAGAATTGCTATCTAAATTAGATTTAAACGAAATTAAAAACCAATTAAGAGCTGAAATTGCAGAAGTTAACTCTGATACCAAAAGAAAAAAACTAGTTAAAAGACTTAAATTAGTTGAAGATTTCTTAGATTCTGGGAATAATCCTGAGTGGATGATTCTTGATGTGCTACCAGTTATTCCGCCAGAAATACGTCCATTGCTGATGTTAGACGGTGGGCGTTTTGCTACTTCAGATTTAAATGAATTATATCGTCGGGTTATTAATCGTAATAACCGTTTACGTCGTTTACTTGAGCTGAGAGCTCCAGATATTATCGTTCGTAATGAAAAAAGAATGCTACAAGAAGCTGTTGATGCATTATTTGATAATGGTCGTCGCGCACGAGTAGTGAAAAATGCTAATAAGCGTCCATTCAAATCATTAAGTGATATGTTAAAGGGTAAACAAGGACGTTTCCGTCAAAATCTATTAGGTAAACGGGTTGATTACTCAGGACGTTCAGTTATTGTGGTAGGTCCAGAACTTAAACTTCATCAATGTGGTCTACCAAAGAAAATGGCTCTAGAGTTATTTAAGCCATTTATTTATGCTAAATTAGAATTATATGGAATATCAACTACCATTAAAACTGCAAAAAGAATGGTAGAAAGCGAAAGACCAGAAGTTTGGGATATCTTAGAAGAAGTTATTCGTGAACATCCAGTATTGTTAAACCGTGCACCAACTCTGCATAGATTAGGTATTCAAGCTTTTGAACCGATTTTAATTGAAGGTAAGGCGATTAAACTTCATCCGTTAGTATGCGCAGCATTTAATGCCGACTTTGATGGTGACCAAATGGCTGTACACGTACCATTGTCATTAGAGGCTCAGCTTGAATGTAGAGTATTGATGATGTCTACCAATAACATTCTTAGCCCATCAAATGGTAAGCCAATCATAGTTCCTTCACAGGATATTATTTTAGGACTTTATTATTTAACTATGTCACTCGAAAACGAACCGGGTGAGGGGATGTGCTTTGTTAATAGCGCTGAAATGAACCATGCTATACATGCTAAAGTGGTTACTTTGCATTCAAAGATTAAATATCGTCGTAAGGTAAAAAATATTACTGGTATTGAAGAGTACGCTTTAGTAGATAGTACTCCAGGAAGAATTATTGTCTCTGAGTTACTTAGTGATGAAGTTATTCCTTTTGAAAATGTTAATAAGCTACTTACTAAGAAAGAAATTTCGCACCTTATCGATATGGTATTCCGTCATTGCGGACAAAAGAAAACTGTAGTTTTTGCTGATCGTTTAATGAAGCTAGGTTTCAGTTATGCTTGTAAAGCTGGTGTTTCAATCGGAAAAGACGATATGGTAGTACCTGCAACTAAAGAAATGCACATTAAGCAAACCATGTCTGAAGTGAAAGAATTTGAAAAACAATATGCTGATGGTTTAATTACCTTAGGTGAAAAATATAATAAGGTAGTTGATGTCTGGACTAAATGTACAGATAAAGTTGCTGGTGATCTTCTCAAAGAAATTTCAACTATGAAACCAGAAGATGGTATTCTTTCTAACCAAGAAAGAGTTAACTCTATCTACATGATGGCTGATTCTGGTGCTCGTGGTTCTGCAGCTCAGATTAAACAGCTTGCTGGGATGAGAGGCTTGATGGCTAGACCTTCAGGTGAAATTATTGAAACTCCAATTCTTTCTAACCTAAAAGAAGGCTTAAGTGTATTAGAATACTTTACTTCTACTCATGGTGCTCGTAAAGGGCTTGCAGATACTGCATTAAAAACAGCTAACTCTGGTTATTTAACTAGACGTTTAGTTGATGTGTCGATGGATTGTATCACTAATGAATTTGATTGCGGTACAGAAAACGGTATCATAGTTAAAGCTACCATTGATGGTGGTGAAGTTATAATCCCATTATCTGATAAAATATTAGGTAGAGTTACCACTACTGATATTCATCATCCAATTAGTAATGAAGTAATCATTGCTAGAGGTGAAATGATTGATGAAGATTTAGTTGAAAAAATTGATGCTGTTGGTATTGAATCATTAAAAATTAGATCGGTTCTTACTTGTCAAGCTAAAACAGGTGTATGTTCTAAATGTTATGGTCGTGATTTAGCTACTGGTGATTTAGTTAGTCCAGGTGAAGCTGTCGGTGTTATTGCTGCTCAATCAATTGGTGAGCCAGGAACTCAGTTAACAATGCGTACCTTCCACATTGGTGGTGCAGCAACAAAAGGTGCGGAAGTTTCAAATGTAGACGCTTCTTATGATGCGAAGATTTTCCTTATTAACCATAACGTAGTTGTGGATAGTGAAGGTCGTAATGTTGTAATGAGTCGTTCATGTGAAGTAATTTTAGCTGATAATAAAGGTCATGAAAAAGCTAGATTTAAAGTTCCTTATGGAGCTAAATTGAATGTTAATGAAGGTGATTCAGTTAAAAAAGGCGATCGTATTGCTGAGTGGGATCCATATACTATACCAATTATCACTGAGAAAAGTGGTAAAATTGCTTATCGTGATTTAATTGAAGGTATTTCAGTTAGAGATTTATTAGATGAAGCTACTGGTATTTCAAGTAAAGTAGTAGTGGATTGGAAACAGCAAACTCGCGGTGCTGATTTGCGTCCAAGAATTATGCTTCTTGATGCAGAAGATAATGTAAAAATCCTAGCTAATGGACTTGAAGCAAGATATTTCCTACCAATTAATGCAATTTTAAGTGTTGATGATGTGGTAGAAGTGCATGCTGGTGACGTTATTGCTCGTATTCCTAGAGAGTCAACAAAAACTCGTGATATTACCGGTGGTTTACCAAAAGTAGCTGAATTCTTTGAAGCTCGTAAACCAAAAGATCACGCAGTTATTTCAGAAATTGAAGGTTATGTTGAATTCGGGAAAGATTATAAATCTAAACGAAGAATTGTTATTAGACCTGTAGATAAAGCTATTGAACCAGTTGAATATATGATTCCTCGTGGTAAGCATGTATCAGTCAATGAAGGAGATTACATTAAGAAAGGTGATCTATTATTAGATGGTAATCCAGTATTGCATGATATCTTAAAAGTTATGGGTGTTGAAGCCTTAGCTCATTATATGGTATCAGAAATTCAACAAGTTTATCGCCTCCAAGGGGTTAAGATTGATGACAAGCATATTGAAGTTATTATTCGTCAAATGCTACAGAAAGTTGAAGTAGTAAATTCAGGTGAAACAACCTTGCTAGATGGCGAGCAAATTGATAAACAAGAATTTGAAGAAATTAATCAAAAAGCTGAGAAAAAAGGATATATCCCTGCAACTGCTATACCAGTATTACAAGGTATAACTAAAGCTTCTCTGCAAACTAGATCATTTATTTCTGCGGCTTCTTTCCAAGAAACCACAAGAGTATTAACGGAAGCTGCTGTTGCTGGTAAATTTGATCGTCTGCAAGGCTTTAAAGAAAATGTTATCGTTGGTCGTCTGATTCCTGCTGGTACTGGTTTCTATATTAATGAAGTAAAACAAAAAGCTGCTTTACTTGATATTGCCAATACTAAGCATGAAGAAGTGATTATCGAACAAGTTATTGAAATTGATGGAGAACCTGACGTATCTGATGCTGCAAGTTAATATCATCTAATTTTATTACGTTATCCCTGGAGGAAGTGCTTTAAAAGCAATTGAGACCAGGGATAATGTTCCACTACCCCCTCAAATATCCAGTCGACTGTTAATAAATATAATCTCATGCTATCCCACATTTTTTTCGTTATTCAGAACTTAAGCAAAGGCCATAGGCCTTAAGAAAGTGTGGAATCCAGTTACGATTAGATTACCGTAAGTTATACAAAATAGCTTATTTTGCTAAGTAAGCCTTTGGCTTAAATTTATTTAGCATTTAATGGCCTTCGGCCATGTTTATTCGTACTTCACTACGTTCTTAATGACGCCAAAAATGGTGTCTTTATTCATTATTAATCTTTATGTTGGAGAAAAAAACTCTTGAGATCCTTAGGTACGCGCTATGCTTCCAGCATAACTTGCCAGGGATTGTACGTGTTCACCTTTTCGGTTACAAAGGTTAGCAATAAAAAGTTGCTCGTTCGTCATCCTAGGGACCAAGCTTTGCTTGGGTGGTCACCCCGGGGGTCCATTCTAAATCAAGCGCCTGAAGCGATCATGGATCCCTAAGACAGCTAGGCGTTGCCTAGCTCGGAGGATGACGCAGAATCCGTAACCTAAGTTAGTGAACTTTTACAGGGATGACGTAGAGATTGATATTTAGAATTACATTTTAAAAAAAAGTGGTAATTTTATAAAAAATTACCACTTAATTTAGATCAAAAAATCTATTTTTAACGAAGAGACTTTATTCAGATTTATTTAGAGCAGCGCCCAAAATATCACCTAAACTAGAACCGCTTCCTGAATCATTACCAGAATATTCAGCCATAGCTTTCTTATGCTCATCCATTTCCAATGCTTTAATAGATAGCATTAGTTTTTTGCTAGCTGCATCGAAACTAGTTACTTTAGCTTCAACCACATCATCAATATGGAAAAGATCACATTTTTGATCGGCTTTATCAGTGGCTAAATCAGCTTTCTTAATTGTACCTAAAGTGCCATCAGCAATTTCAATAACAATTACGTCCTCTTTTATTTCCACAACTTTTCCTTTAAGCACCATGCCTTTTTTCAAGCCATTATTATCACTTGATTTAACGTTTTGCTCTTCAGAAAGTTGTTTTATACCAAGGCTGATTCTTTCTTTATCAACATCGATAGCCAATACTTTTACTTGGATTTTTTGTTCTTTTTGATATTGCTTTAATTTTTCAATATTATCTTCTTCAGATGAAAGATCAGATAAATGAACTAAACCATCAATATCATTTTCAAATCCAACAAATAGACCGAAATCAACAATATTCTTAACTTCACCTTCAACAATTGAGCCAACTGGATATTTGCTCGCAAAGCTTGCCCAAGGATTATCATTACATTGTTTCATACCTAAAGAAATACGATGTTTTGCTGAATCAATGTCTAGAACAATAAAGTCTATTTCTTGCCCTACGCTAACTAGCTTTTTAGGATGGATATTACCTTTAGTCCAGCTAACTTCAGATACATGTACTAAACCTTCAATACCAGGTTCAAGTTCAATAAATACACCGTAGTCAGTGATGTTAGTAACTTTACCGTTCATCCGCATTCCTTTAGGATATTTATTTTCAATACCTTGCCATGGATTGCTTTCAAGTTGTTTCATACCTAATGAAATACGTTTACTTTCTTCATTAAATTTAATAACTTGAACTTTAACTACTTGACCTAAAGTTAGCACTTCTGATGGGTGATTAATTCTGCCCCAAGAAATATCGGTAACGTGTAATAGACCATCAACACTGCCTAAATCAATAAATGCACCATAATCAGTAATGTTTTTAACAACACCTTCTAAGATTTGATTTTCTTTGATGTTAGCAAGTAATTCATGACGAGCTTCTTCTCTAGATCCTTCTAAAATAGCACGACGAGAGACAACTACGTTGCCTTGCTCACGGTCAATCTTTAAGATCACAAATGGTTGCACGATGCCCATTAATGGAGTGATATCTTTAATTGGTCTAATGTCAACTTGGCTACCAGGTAAGAACGCTACAATACCATTAATATCAACGGTATAACCACCTTTCACTTTACCAAAAATAGTTGCGTTAACTGTTTCGCCTTTAGCTAAAGCATTTTCTAAAATAACCCAATATTTTTCACGAACTGCTTTTTCTCTGCTTAAGATGGTTTTACCACCTCTGCTTTCAATTTTCTCAACAAATACTTCAACTTTGTCGCCTATCTTTAATTCAGGCATCACACCGTCGAATACAAATTCTCTTAAGGAAACTAATCCTTCATTTTTAGCGCCTACATCTATAGTAGCATATTCATTGTCTAAACGAATAATCTCACCGATAGTTACTTCGCCTTCTTTTACTCCGTTCTGGATAGAACCTGCAAGTAAATCAGCAAACACTTCATCAGTTTTAAAATCCTCAATAATGTGAGCGTTAAATCTATATCTTTCTTTTGATAATTTGGCCATGGGAATATATGTACCTTTACACAAAGAGCTTGGAGCTCTTTTTACTAGAGTTAAACAAAACTTGAGATCATTGTGATTTCAAGCCGTTAAAAATATGAAACTAAAGAATTTCATAAGTCTAGAACTATATAACTTCTTCTTGTTTTAGTAAACAGATATTTATTATTAGAAAGAGCTGTAGATTTTAATTTTTATAAGATAGACCGATCTTTCTCTGCTTCAGCAGATTTTTTCCTTTCTCTTTCAAGTTTATCTCTAAAGCCTTCTTGTACTGGCACAAGATCTCGTTCTGAAGTCTTTTTTATATCATTATTTTTCTTATCTGCAATTTCTATCGCATCCTCTAGCATCATAACTATCTCTAAATGCCCTTTCTTCATAGCTAATTGTATAGCTGTTGAATGGTCTGTTTCAAGATTCATTTTCATATTTATATCTACTTGACCATCTGTAATAATACGTTTAACAATTTCTTTATTCCCGTTCATTGAGGCATAATGTAGAATACTCACATTTTTTTTATCAACAACATTCGGACTAGCTCCTGCTTTCAAAATTAAAATTGCAGAATCTTGATTGCTAGCGCAGGCTGTAAGCAATGGAGTTTGCCCAGAACTTCTTGCTGTATTAGGATGAGTTCCTCTGTCTAAAAGAAGCTTTACAATTTCGGTACCAACTTTAGTTTCTATAGATGCGGCTATATCTAGTGCTGTAT
>CANDYO010000035.1 GCA_947424995.1 Rickettsiales bacterium
GCTGATATATTGATTTATAAAGCCGATTTGGTTCCAGTGGGAGAAGATCAGCGTCAGCATTTAGAGTTAGCGAGAGATATTGCTACTTCATTTAATAATGTTACCAATAATAGTTATTTTAAACTTCCAGCAGCAATGATTATGAAGGATGCAGCGCGAATCATGAGTTTGCGTGATGGTACTAAAAAAATGAGTAAATCTGATCCTTCTGATTTGAGTCGAATTAATTTAATTGATAATGCAGATTTGATTCTCCAAAAAATTAAAAAAGCAAAATCAGATTCTATCGCTGAAATATCTTATGATAAAGAATTACGACCAGAAATAAGTAATTTATTAGAGATATATGCTTGTTTAGCCGAGCAAAAAATTAGTGATATAGTTGAGCAATATGAAGGTAAGCTTTGTGGACAATTTAAGCAAAATTTAGCTGAAATCATAATTGAGAAGATTACCCCAATAGGCAAGAGAATAACAGAACTTTGTCAAAATGATCAAGAATATGTTAAGCAAATTTTAAGAGACGGTGCTGAAAAAGCTACTATAATTGCTGCGGGGCATATGCAAGAAATAAAAGAACTCTGTGGATTTATTAGATGATGAAAATAGCATTTCAAATGGATCCAATGAATGAACTGAATTTTACCAGCGATACCAGCTGGCAGTTGATGATGGAAGCGGTTCTACGAGGAGAAGTATATCATTTTACCCCAAGAAATTTATCATGGAATAAAGGTGAATTATTTGCAGATGTGCAAAGAGTTACGATTAAAGGATCTAGTTATGATTTAAGTGAATTCAAGAAAATGAATTTAGCTGAAATGGACGTTATTTTTATTAGGCAAGACCCTCCATATGATATGGGTTATCTTACTACTACTTACTTATTGGAAAAAATTTCAGATCAGGTATTAATGATTAATAATCCTAAGGCCATCCGTGATTTTCCTGAAAAAATTGCTGTTTTAGATTATTTAAACTTTATTCCTCCTAGCCTAATTACTTATAGTGAAGATAAGGCACGAGAATTTGCGAAAGATTATAATAAAGTTATTTTAAAGCCTTTATATAGTTTTGCTGGTAATGATGTTTTTTGTGTTAGTGCAAATGATATAAATTTTTCAAATATAGTTAGCAATTTAATTGAAATTTATAAAGCGCCAATTATTGTGCAAGAGTTTCTTGAAGGGGTAAAAAATGGAGATAAGCGGATCATTTTAGTGAATGGAGACCCAGTTGGTTCATATTTAAGGATACCTAAGGCTGATGATATTAGAGCCAATTTAGCTTGTGGTGGTACAGCTGTTCCTAGTGAATTAACCGAAAGAGAGATAAAAATTTGCCAAGCGATCAAGCCTCGGCTAGTTGAGAGCGGATTGTTTTTGGTTGGAATTGATGTGATTGATGGCTATATAACTGAGATTAATGTAACTTCCCCAACTGGTATAGTGGCAGTTAAAGAATTTTATAATGCTAATGTCATTAAAGAAATCTGGAATAAGATTGAGTTATCGGTCAATAAATTAACTATTAGTACAAAAAATAATTAACAAAAAGATAATATTTTCTATTGACGTAATTAAATAAATGACTTAGTATGAAGCTTACCAGTAAATAGAAAAGTTTTTTACTCCTTTAACTTAACTGTAAGCTGGTAAACTTTAAGTATTCTGATCCTGCTCTAATATCGCTCCAATTATCTTTCCGTTAGAGCAGGTGTTTCTCCGAGTGTTCGTTATTTCTTCAAACTGATTAATTTCATCTAATTTAACCAATAATTAATAATTGTACTTTAAGCTTATATCTCTAATGAATCAAGAGAGTTAAGATTATGAAAAGTGGTTACAAAGCAATAAGTCCTCAAAAAGCAACTTTTTCCAAAAAAAAACTTTCTTCTGTTGAAGAAGATGAAGCTAATACAGATCAAGAAGATAACGATAGCGAACTCGATGCAAATGAAATTGAGTTAGGTGAAGAAGAAAGTCAACTTGGCGAAGACGAAGATAGAGAATTAGACGAAGAGGAAAGTCAACTTAGCGAAGACGAAAGTCAACTTAGCGAAGACGAAGATAGAGAATTAGACGAAGAAGAAAGTCAACTTAGTGAAGACGAAGATAGAGAATTAGCTGAGGATGAGAATGACTATTCCTACGCTTTAGATAATCCAACTGAAGAAAAAAGTATAACTCTAAGCAATTCAGATAGAAATGCAGCTGCAGAAAAAAAGACATTTATATCGGTAAAAAAAATACGGGGTAAGGAGTTATTTCAAAATCTTTTACAAATCTTAGACGATAAAAATATATTACTTAAATCAGATAGGAATCAATATAAAAACGAAATAAAAGATGGATTTCTTAGATCTATCCTTTTAAGTATGAGCGGTTTTGGCAATGATATGTATGAGGATGCGAAGCAGCCGTCATTTCAAGATCAATTGGCTTCAGCTGTATCAGGTTTTCCTACCGAAGCAAGAGTAAGTAGACATCTTGATGCTGAAAAAGCAGATCTGAACTCTTCTCAATTAATTGAACTAAAGCAATTGATTTCAAAGGCTGTTGATAAATTAGCTGATGAGAAAAAAGCTGGCAAAAACTCCCTTGAAAATAAACCTAGCTATTGGTGGCAATACATGCCAGTAGTATATACGGTTAGAACAATTGCTGGAATGTGTAATAGTATCGGGAAATACATGGGTATAGTATCCCCATCCTCAGCTGATTTATTTTTAGAATCTGCTAAATATGCTCAAAAACTTAAAAATGAATTTGAAAAAGATCAACGCGAAAGAAATGAAATCAATAGATCAGAAGGAAGGGATGGTCCTTTGGGTGATTTGATTAGTCGTGGGCGTAAACTTATGGCACAAGATGAGCGAGGAGTTCTTCAGTTACAAGCAGAAGTTACAGCGCATAATCAAAAAAGTGAATATGAAGATCGTAATGTTTTTCAAGTTACTAAAGAAAAAAAAATGGTTAAAGTGGATCAAAAATATGATCCAAAAAAGAAAAAAATTGTCGGTGTATATGAAGAACAAGATATACCTATATTACATGTTGGTACCAAAGTTGCTAAAAAAGCTGGCGGTCTTGAAAAATTACAAGCAGCTTTTAGAGGTAATCGAGAACGCAAACACTTGTTGTCTGAAAATTCATTTGAAGATGGTGCATATGTAAAACTTCAAGAGCAGTTTCGAGTGAATAGTCTAAATTCTCAAGAATGGCAAGCCACTCATGAAACATTAGAAGAGTTAAAAGAATTAACCCAAGCTGATCCTAAAATTACTAAATATATGCAAGAATTAGAAAATTTTTTAATCCCAACAGGACCAAAACTTTCTATTGATGAATTAGCAAAAGCTATTAATCAAGAAGCAATCAATAAGACTCTAATTAAAATCAATAATAGCATTAATGATAAGATTGAATGGAATGATTTAGGAGAAAGTAAAGAAAGTGAATTATTTTCTAACTTAAGTGATCAGATAGGCTCATATATTGAAAAAGTACAAAATAGAGCTAAAATATCTAAAGGAATGCAAGACGGATTGGCGGAACTTAAAAAAGAAAGTGTCGGCGCGGATGAGGATGTGCAAAAATATATTAAAGCCGTAGAAAAAGCTCTTTTTTCAAAAGGAATAAGCTTTTCAAAAGCTCCAGTGGTTGGCGATATAAATGCGGATAAAGTAACAGAAGCCATGGATGATCTGAAGGAAATTATAGAGCGAGATCCAAACATGAGAAAGTTAGCAAAGCGCTTTAATAATTTTAATGAAAAGATTGCTGATTATCTTGAAGATATGAAATCTAGATCAGAAGAAATTAGCCAGGCTATGCAAAAAGAGGCTGTTCAAATATCTGGAAATAAAGAGACTCTAAAAGATTATTGGCAACAAAGAGTTACTGAAAGAAAAGCAAATAATAAGGGTAGAGAGTAGAAGTATTAGGTTATTGGCCTAAAGTTAATCGAGGTCGTCATCCTCAGAGCTAAGCTTTGCTTGGTTCTGAGGATGACGACTCTCGTATGCTTTTAATGACTTCTACCTTCTAAAACCTACTAATTCATCATTGAAGTTAATTTAACCAACCACCCAACATTAATTATCTATTCTTACATATTCTAAAAAATAATTTCTATAATGCAAATTATTCGCTTAGTTGTTATAGTCTAACAATTGATCATTCAAGAGAAAAAATATGCAGCGTTTAGAAGAATACATTATACCGCTTTCTACATCATCCCTGACGAGGACGAAGTCTGAGATCGGGGATCTCGTGAGAAAAAATACTCCTAAGATCCCCGGTCGCGCCGCTTCGCGGCTTGCCAGGGATGATGCGCCGAGTGTTTATTCAGCAATGAGACTTGGCATTATCTGTGGAGTTGATCCTGGTTTAGTTAATACTGGTTGGGGAATTATTTCAGTAAAGCAAAATAATTTGAGCTTCGTAGCTTCAGGAGTTATTACTCCTGGCGTTAAATTGCCAATTGAGCAACGGCTTAGCGAAATCTATTTAGCTTTAACTCAAGTGATTTCCTTGTATAAACCAGATGAATGCGCGATGGAAGACATTTTCGTTAATAAAAATAGCCTTACTTCTCTTAAACTTGGTTATGCCAGAGCGGTAGCAATTTTAACAATTGGGCTTGCACAAAAAAGCTTTTTTGAATATGCTCCTAATTTGGTAAAAAAGGCTGTAGTTGGTAAAGGCAAAGCGGATAAAATTCAGGTGCAATATATGGTCAATCAAATATTGCCAAAAGCTAAGGTTACCAACGAACATGCTGCTGATGCTTTAGCAGTGGCAATCTGTCATGCCAATCATATAAATACTAGGATGTGAAGGTTAGATAATAGTGATAAAAATTAGTAAGGTTATTGGTCGAGAAATTCTGGATAGCCGTGGTAATCCAACCGTTGAGGTAGATGTAATTTTAGAAGATAGTACTTGGGGACGGGCTTCAGTGCCAAGTGGAGCTTCAACAGGTAGTTTAGAAGCTGTAGAGTTACGTGATAAAGATCAGCAGCGTTTTTTTGGTAATGGTGTATTAAATGCAGTTAGAAATGTAAATGAAATTATTGGGCCGAAATTAATAGGCAAGTCGCCATTTGATCAAAATGAGATTGATGATTTATTGATTATGCTTGATGGTACTTTTAATAAATCTAATCTTGGCGCTAATGCAATATTAGCAGTCTCTTTAGCTGTTGCTAAAGCTGCAGCTAAAGCTAAAAAAATCCCTTTATTTTGCTATCTTAATCCTAATACAGCTGATCATTTGCTGCCTAAAACTTTCATGAATATCATCAATGGTGGTGCGCATGCCGATAATCAAATAGAGATTCAAGAATTTATGATTATGCCAAGTCCTGGCACTTCAGCAAAACAATCAGTACGGATTGGTGCTGAAATTTTTCACAGTTTAAAATCTATTTTATATAATAATGGTTATAGCACTAATGTTGGCGATGAAGGTGGATTTGCTCCGAATTTAGATCATGCAACTCAAGCATTTGGTTATATAATTATGGCAGCTAAGGCAGCCGGTTATGAGGTTGGTAAAGATGTGATGCTGGCACTTGATTGTGCTGCTTCAGAATTTTATAAAGATGGTTTATACCATATAGCTGGTAAACAGCTTAATGCAGCTGAAATGGTAAATTATTATCAAAAGTTAGTTAATGATTATCCGATTAATTATATTGAAGACCCGATGGCGGAAGATGATTTTGAGGGTTGGAAGTTGATCACTGAAAAGTTAGGCAAACAGGTGATGCTAGTTGGTGATGATTTATTTGTTACCAATAAGAAAATTTTACTAAAAGGAATAGATTCTAAAATGGCTAATGCTATTTTAATTAAGCCGAATCAAATTGGTACTCTAAGCGAAACAATGGCAACTATAAAGGCGGCTAAAGAGGCTGGCTATGCAGCAATTATTTCTCATCGCTCTGGTGAAACAGAAGATACCACCATTGCTCACATCGCAGTTGCAACTGGAGTTAGTTATATCAAAACAGGTTCACTTTCAAGAACAGATAGATTAGCCAAGTATAATGAATTAATCAGAATAGAAGAAATTTTGCATCATCTATAAATATGGAGTTAGCATGACTAGTGCCCAGCCACCTATAGCTAAAATTATTACTGAAATTTCTCATCATCATGGAGAAGAATTGGTTGATAATTATGCTTGGCTTAGAGATAAAAATTGGCCGAAAGTAGAAACTGCTGAAATTTTAGACTATGTTAATGCTGAGAATGATTATTATAAAAAACATGAAAATAAGGTTTTAGAAAAAGAGATTTATGATGAGCTTAGAGGCCGGATTCAAGAAGAAGATGAGTCTTACCCAGTACGCGGCAGAAAAGGAAAATTCTACTATTTTTATCGGATGCTTAAGGGAAAAGATTATCCGGTAATCTACAGAAAATCTGATAGATGCGAAGAATTATTGCTTGATTGCAATTTGCTAGCTGTTGGAAAGTCTTCTTTCTCTATGGGCGATACAGAGGTTAGTGAAGACAATAGCAAATTAATTTATGCTTATGATAGCGACGGTTCAGAACGTTATAATATTCACGTAAAAGATATAGCTTCTGGTAAAGACTTAGCGGATATTATTACTGGAACTATTGGTGCTATAGTTTGGAATAATGCTAGTGATGGCTTTTATTATGAAGCTTTAAATGAAAATTGGCATGTAGATAAAGTGTTTTTTCACCGTTTGGGTGCTAAACAAAGTGATGATATGCTTATTGCTTATGAAATTGATCCAATTTTTTCATTAAGTATTGGTCGTAGTTCTAGTGATCAATATTTATTTGTTGGTAGCCATAGTAAAACTAGCAATGAAATTCAATATAGATCGTTAAATGATGAGCAAGCTCTTCTTAAAATGACTATCCCTCGTAGGAAAGATCATCTTTATGAGATTGATCACTTTAAGAGTGATTTTTATATTCATACTAATGACCAGGGTAAAAACTTTCGTTTAGTTAGTCTTCCAGATAAAGAAAATTTTGCCGAAGCTAATTTCAAGGAAATAATAGCTCATAATCCGGATCAATATCTAATTGATATCAATCTTTACGATAAGTGCTTGGTAGTAGTAAAAAAAGTTTTAGGTCTAAATAAAATCGATTTTTATAATATTGATGATCATAAATTAGCTAAGTCTTATAATTTTGATGAAGAAACTTATCAAGCAAACGTTGTTTATACTAATAATGACGATCCATATGTACGGGTTAGTTATTCATCACTTACTAAGCCTAGATCAGTGCTTGAATATGATTTCTCTACAGGAGAGACTTATATCCGTAAAGTAGATCAGATTCCAAGTGGTTATGATGCTTCACTTTACACAGCTAAGAGATTATGGATTAAATCTAAAGATGGGACAGAAGTGCCAATCTCAATGGTTTATCGCAAAGATAAAGTTAAACCAAATACCTCCAATTCTTTATTATTATATGGCTATGGTTCATATGGTTATGCAATGCCAGTAAGTTTTAGGCCTAATATTATTTCATTGCTTGATCGTGGCTTTATCTATGTGATTGCTCATATTCGTGGTGGTGATGAATTGGGTTTTGAGTGGTATGAGAGCGCTAAGTTCTTAACCAAAAAGCGTACCTTTGAAGATTTTATAGCTGCCGCTGAATATTTAACTGATCAAAATTATACCAATAAAGATAAATTACATATTATGGGCGGTAGTGCTGGTGGAATGTTAATGGGAAAAGTGGTGAATGAAAGACCAGAGTTATTTAAATCGGTAGTAGCTGAAGTGCCATTTGTTGATGTGCTCAATACTATGCTTGATGCGACCTTACCTTTAACTCCAGGGGAGTTTGAAGAGTGGGGCAATCCAATTGCTAGCAAAGAATATTATGACTATATCAAGTCATATTCACCTTATGATAATGTGAAAAAACAGAATTATCCGGATATGTTAGTTACCGCAGGAATTACTGATCCGAGAGTTGGATATTGGGAAGCAGCTAAATGGGTGGCTAAGCTTCGCCAAAATAAACAAGATGATAATTTATTATTGTTAAAAACCGAAATGGATTCAGGACACCAAGGTCAATCGGGAAGATTTAAAGGACTAGAGGAAGTTGCGTTTGTTTACAGCTTCCTCTTGAGTCGATATAATTAAAGCTCTGATGAAGTACAAGTACCAGAAACAAACTGTCCAGCTGTTGCATCTTCAATAACGCCAATACAAGTAACGACTGTAGGTCCACTTTTTAAATGAGTTAGTGAACTTTTACTATACCCCTATAAAAGTACCACAAATACCAGAAACATCTTGTCCAGTTGTTGCGTCTTCAATAACACCTAGACAGGTGACTACTGTATGTCCACTTTTTAAATGAGTTAAATCTTTTACATCATACCCTTCTGGACATAAACCATCGTAAGCAAGCTTACCAACTACATCGTCATAATCAACGCTACTAATCACATTCTTTTGAAGTACAAAAGGAGCGCAAGTATAAGCATTTTCTGCTATCTCAGCTTTAATTTGTCCATAACCATTATAAAGATAACCTTCTTTTATCCCATCATGAATATGTCCATTACCATCAGTACTGGTTACCATATCTCCTTTGCAATTAGAATTTTTCAATATTTCCTTTAATTCAGCCATTTTAATTTGGTAACCAGGTTCATTTTTACATGCAAGTTCAGCTTCTTGACCGTAATTTTTAATATTTGTCATAATATTTTCCTATAAATAACTAAGTTATAAAAATCGACTATTTCGATTGATGTAATTATAGTTAATTTATTTACATTAGTCAAGCGTAAATATTGATAAAGTTTAATAAATGTTGAATTATGCGATTTAAAATTACATTTTAAGTTCTAGAAAAATCTTTTAAAATTATAGCATCTAAATCAATGTTGGTTTATATTGATAGTCTATAGAAAGACTATTGCATGAGCTGAAAATGTTATTTTAAAACGCGTAATGTCGTTATCTTTGTAAAAGTTAGCTCACTTAGGTTAGGATTCTGCGTCATCCTCGACTAGCTGCCGAAAGGCAGCTAGATCGGGGATCCACGTTATTCTAATTCTTACTTACAAAACTTAACTTTAAACAAAGAATTACATGGACCCCAGCTTTCGCTGGGGTGACGACCTCGCGTGTTTTGAATATTAGTTTTGTCTTAGCAGTGGTCTATAAAACCTAACCAAATTATAACAGTAACCCATGTTTTCATGTATTGATCTTAGTCTTGAATTGCAAAATAGACCAATCTTTCAAAAGGTAGGCTTTTCCTTATTTCCTGGCTCTATTCATATCTTGAAGGGTATAAATGGTAGCGGTAAAACCAGTTTGCTTAAAATTATGGCAGGGCTATTGAAAGCTGATAGCGGTCAAATGTCTTGGAATAATAAACCGATCGATTATGAGCAATATTATAAGCATTCTATAAGTTATCTCGGTCATGAAAATGCTGTGAAGGGCAACCTATCAGTAATTGACAATCTGCTATTATGGGCAGATCTAAAAGATACTCAACTACTGCTTGGACCGGCGATAGCGCATTTTGGCTTGAGCGAAGTGATTGATACTAAATGTAAGTATCTGTCAGCTGGTTGGCAGAAGAGGGTTGCTTTGGCTCGGATGATTATCAGTAATGGTAAATTATGGTTACTTGATGAACCAGAAGCTAATCTAGATGAGGGGGGCAGGGAATTGCTCTTGAAGTTACTGCAAGTTAAAATAAATGCTGGCGGAATGGCGATTATTGCTTCTCATAATTTAGAATATTATAGTAAAATACCCTCGATTAATATTGGTGATTTTCAGTATGATCTATAAACTAACTATATTTGAGCTTAAGAAGAATCTATTCCACAATAGGGATTGGCTAAATAATGCCATATTTTTATTAGTCAATATGGCTATTTTTCCTTTTACTATTAGCCCAGATCCAGCTGTGTTAAGTCAATTATTTCTATCAGCGATTATGACCAGTATGCTACTTGGAATAGTGCTCACCACTAACCATATTTTCGATGAGGATGCTAGCGATGGAAGCTTAGATCAATATCTAGTCTCTGGAGTATCTATGCCGATTATTTATTTAAGTAGGGTAATTGCGGTTAGTATTGAATTTGCTTTTATTATTAGCGTTATTTTTCCAACCCTAGCTTTATTTTATGCGATAGATTTTAGTTTACTGGTAAAAATTTGGCTTTTATTATTGCTATCTATTCCATTGCTTGCAAGTATTGGTATATTTGGCTCATTACTTACTATTAACTTACGCAAAAGCAGTGCTGTTTCGATTCTCTTAATTTTTCCGTTACTAATTTCAGCATTAATCATCTTGAGTTTAGCTTCAGGAAGAATTTTAACTACTGCTGAGTTTAACAGCGCTATTGCTTATGTAGAGATGAATTTAGGTTTAACTATGCTGCTCATCCCTGTTTTATGTTGGCTAACTAAGTATTTGAGATAAGATTAATCAACATGGGTATGCTCTACAGCACCTGCTATCATATCGTAGACGTCCCATGATAATAATACTGTTTGAACAATAGGGTCAATTGCTGAATATGCAGCCATCGCAATTCCGGCTAATAATGGGGCTATACCAGTACATATAACTTCTAATGCTCTAGGTTCTATGCATATAGGCTCTAAGGTATTAGATTTTTCTTCTTTGTGCTTCATTGCTTCCATATTACTAAGGCTGTAATATAAAAGGCCAGCAGCTATACTAACTTTAATAAAAGATTGTGCCCTTAAAGGTCCTTCCCTAGAATATTTCATAATTACCTTTCTTTTGATTGTGTAGCTTCTTTGGATGATGGTGATCTTCTAACTCGAGAAACCCATGAACTAGAGCTGCTCGATTCTGCGTGGTTTAATGATTGTTGCTGAGAATGGCGAGAATTAATTAGTGATATAGTCATTTCAGCTCTTTGAATGACATCTGCTTTTTGTTGAAATTCTTCTGGATTCAGCTTAATCATTTTTGCTGTATGTAGAAGTTTTTTTGAAACTTCAGTTATTTCATCGCTTAATTTGTGATTATCAATTAATGCATTTTGATCAAAGATAAGAGCTGATTCTTCTGGTTGAATGGATCCTGTAACCGCCATGGTTTGGATAATAGCTTCAAAGTTAGTTGAATGACTAGAAGCTTCAATCTCGCGATATGTTTTCATATATTCAACTTCTCGAGGATATAATTTATGCATAACTTGTTGACGCAAAGCTAATTGCTCAAAAATACGATCTTGTTCTTCTCCTATAGGTAAATAATTAATAGATTCTGGGAGATTATGATTGATCAAGTGATATAAATTATCTTCACTACAGATGACTATATCATAGATGGTTTCAGCGAACTCATGGTGTAATTTAGGAGAATTACAAACTTCTGCATAAGTTATTTTCCCTATCACTGGATCACGAACATCAAGTTCTGGATAATAAGTCTTTAATAAGTCGCTTACAACTGATATTTCTGGCCGCAATTGAGTAATATTATTTAGATCTAGATATTCTAAAGGTATAAAGGTACGATATTCATCGCCAAATATTTTATAAGTAAGTAATATTGTAATTCCTTCGCTGACATCTGTAATATCAGCATGCACATCATCCATAAAGCCTAGAGCTTTACCCGGATCAATTTTAGCATTTTGCACTCCAGTATCGGTGATCATATAACCATCATTATTGCCAAAACCATCGCAATCAAAATCTTGAATAAATTTTGCTACCATCATTGCGCTTAGATAGCCCTTAACTTCTTGATCTATATTATTAACTGATACTACTATTCTACCAGCTGAATTAATTCGTGGTCCGTTGTCTCGACTATATTGGACAAAGCTTTGCGGTAGTATTCTTGATCCCAAATCAATCTTTAGAGGTGGATTTGGATGAGCGAAAAATAGACTTTCACCACTTGATGTCTCAGAAATATCTTCTTCATCACTCGATATATAAGAAGTATCTTCTTCGGCTCTGGTTACCAATCTTGTTTTTGCTATGATTGTTCCTTTAGAGCCAGCAAAATAAGCATAGCATCTAGCGCCGATAACTTCTCGCAAATGCTGAATAGAACAATTTATAGCTTTTTTTAACATATATGAAGTAGGAGCTTTACCTTCTCTTTTAGCGATGCTTTGAGTAGCTATTTCTCCTTTTTCTAAGCCTTCTGTTTTTGGAGAGCTAAGGTCTAAACCTTTTTCGATCTCATCCATTTGAGTGCGATCCATTTCGCTAGCGCTAAAAACACCGTCTTTCTCTTTACCTATAATCCACATGGCTTGCATTTCACGAACTTTATTATTGAAATATTCAGGATTGATATTCTTAAAAAAATCCATAACATTAGGTTGGTTGCTTTTAATAGCTAAGCTATAAGCATTATCACCATTAGAATCTCGAATTATTAAATTTGCCCCTCTAGCTATTAAAGCTGTAATAGCAGGAGTATCTTCACTGGAAAAATTTGGTTTTTGCATTAACGAGAGCAAAACTCTTGTTGGTGGATTAATTGGCATTTTTATTCTCAGAAGTTAAATTTTTATAGCACTATACATATATTATTTAAAATAATCTATAAATTTGGCAATTATGGCATTACTTGCGCTTGAGCTATATTCCTGCTGTTTATTGCCAAAAACTGGTTGTGGCCAGGCTATATCATGCTTATAGCGAGCGATGATATGGATATGTAATTGCTCTACTATATTACCTAAGGCAGCAATATTTAATTTATCTGGGGAAAAGATTTGGATCATTGCTTTAGACACGGAGTCTATTTCTTCCATTAATATTATTTGTTCATCTTTGCTTAAATCGATTATTTCTCTTAAATTATTTTTTTTTGGAACCAAAATTACCCACGGAAACAAACTATTATTCATTAATAATAGGCTAGATAAATTTAAATCTTTAATTACAAAGCTATCATTGGCAAGCTTTGGATCAAGATGAAATATATTATTCATAAAAAATCTCTTCTAGTGGGTATAATTTAAATATATATAAACCTTCCAATATTGTTTGACAAATAGTTTTTTTTTGCTAGGTTAGAAGCAATGACTATTATAACTTATGAGGAAAAACAGTGACTAAGATAGTAAAATCTAAATATAAGATCAGCCGTCGTTTAGGCGTTAGTGTGTGGGGAGATGGAAAAGATCCATTTTCAGGCAGTCGTAATTATCGCCCTGGACAGCATGGAGCTTCGGCTCACCGTACAGTTTCTGTACATGGTCGTCAATTAAATGCAAAGCAATTATTGAAAGGCCATTACGGTAGAGTTGGCGAAAGACAATTCCGTACTACTTTTGATAGAGCTTCTAGAATGATTGGTGATACTGCTGAAAATTTCATCGGTTTATTAGAAAGAAGATTAGACGCAGTGATTTATCGTTTAAATATTGCTAAGTCAGTTTTCGCTGCTCGCCAAATTGTTAGTCATAAACATATTATGATTAAAAGAAAGAATCGTGCGAACTGGGAAGTGGTGAATTGTCCAGCTTATTCAGTTTGTGAAGGTGATAAAATTAAACTAACTGACCATGCTAAAACTATTGCTCCAATTATGGCATCAGTACAAGCTATGGAAAGAGTTGTGCCAGAATATTTAAAGTTTGATCAACTTCATTTTGAAGGTGAATTTATTCGTACACCAAAGCTTGCAGATGTTCCTTATGCAGCTAAGATGGAACCACAATTAGTAGTCGAGTTCTATAGTAAAAACTAATCTTTTATATAATCCCCGTAACTTTACGGGGATTATTTATATATTTTAATGACCTCCCAAATTGATAAATTAACTTACCTATTAGCAAAAGTTCCTGGAGTTGGCCACCGTTCTGCCAGACGAGCAGTACTGCATCTGCTAAAATATCGCGAACAATTAATGTTACCTTTATCAGATGAGCTAAAAAAAACAGCTCAAGTGATCAAAAATTGTCAAATTTGTAGTAATATAGATGAGCAATCTCCATGTTCTATTTGTTTAGATTCCAAACGTAATCAGCAAAGTATTTGTGTGGTTGAAACTATTAGCGATTTATGGGCAATAGAGCGAGGAAATATTTTTCATGGGACTTATCATGTTTTAGGTGGAACTTTATCTGCTTCGCATGGGCGTTCTCCAGATGAATTAAATCTTAAAACATTAGCAGCTAGAATTAAGACCGATCAAGTACAAGAAGTGATTATTGCTACTAATGCTACTTTAGATGGTCAAACTACAGCTTTTTATATAACTGAATATTTAAGCAAAGAGACCAATGTACAAGTAACTCGCCTCGCGTATGGAATACCAGTTGGTGGAGAGTTGGATTACTTAGATGATAGCACCTTAGAGGCTGCGTTAATATCACGCAGGCCCTTCTGAGAATTGATTCTCTGATGGGCTACTGTTTGTAAAGCAATGCCGTCACCCTTGGGACGCGTAGCGGCCCGAGGGTTCAGTTAAGATCTTTTAGTGCATTTAGATAGTTAAGATTTTTAAGAGATTTAATCTGGATTCTCGGCCTGCACTAGCTTGGCCAAGAATGACGGCCATCTTTGGCTCTGGGTTGAAACTTGCTTTTAAGAAGATCACTTTTTAATATCTTAAAAAAGCTGCGTTAATATCACGCAGGCCCTTCTGATTG
Organism: Rickettsiales bacterium; assembly: GCA_947424995.1. GTDB lineage: Bacteria > Pseudomonadota > Alphaproteobacteria > Rickettsiales > CANDYO01 > CANDYO01. The sequence continues at coordinate 14,662 of CANDYO010000035.1, forward strand.
CTGAATGATTTTCTGATGTACTGGAATAATGAAAGTAAATGTAGATCCAACATCATTTACATTATTTTCAGCCCAAATCATTCCTTGATGAGCATGAATGATTTCTTTACTAATAGTCAGACCTAATCCTGTACCACCAGCTCCTGTTTTTGTTTTAGCGCTTTGATTGAATTTGTCAAAAATATAGGCTAATTCATCTTTAGGAATGCCTATTCCTTCGTCACTTAAAGAAAATTTAATTCCTTGCACTTTACTACCATTTTCTTTTCTAAATCTAGTTAGGTCTAGTTTTAAAGTTATTGTACCCTTAGGAGTGAATTTTATAGCATTAGATAATAGATTTCGAATAACTTGAGCTATGCGTTCTTGATCAAATACTCCCACATAAGAGATGTCTTTATCTGGACTGAAGTGAATATTAATGTCTTTATTTTGAAGATGTAAAGCTTCGCATTCTTGAATAACTCCTTCTGCTATTAAGCTTAAGTTATTTTTCTGCATACAAAATTCCATTTTATGAGCATCAAACTTAGACAAATCAAGTAGATTATTGATTAGAGATAACAATCTTCCACTATTGTTATGTAACTTTTTGATGAAAACATATTTTTGTTCTTTATCTAAACTTTCCCAATCATGCACAAGGAAATCCACGTAGTTCATAATACCATGGATAGGAGTTCTAATTTCATGACTCATATTGGATAAAAATTGTACTTTGATTTGCATTACTTTCTCAAGATCTTTTGTACGTTCAATCACTTTTTCTTCTAAATGTTCTTTGGCATGCTGGATTTCTGTGAGCATATTATTATATGCTTCGGTTAGTACTCCAAGTTCATCATTA
>CANDYO010000036.1 GCA_947424995.1 Rickettsiales bacterium
TACTGACGTCCGCAATGATGGCGTGGTAATTATCATTTTTACGTTCTTCGCTAATTTGGAATTTAGAGTGAGCTAAAATATTCATTAGCCCGATAGGACCTGCTGGAAAAATATTATTTTGCCAAGCGTCGTTGATTAACTGAGAGTCAATTTCTTGTAGTTGTTCTAAAACAGTTTCGGTTGGTAAAAACATAATGGTTGAAATATGATTTACTCTTTTATTTTGCAAATGGTTTACGATAGCTTGACGATAATCTTTACCTGCCAATGTTTTTAAATGTGTACGCATAGTATTTTTAAGTTTTTGCTTAATCTCATTCTCTTCTAGTGCGCTTTTAGCCTGACCTAATTCAAAGAAAAATTTAGACGCTTTGCTATCAATTACCAAGATATTATCACCTGGTAGAAAAATAACTGCATCTGGCCTAAGGCGGTTATTATCTTGATCGGTTATTGAATATTGCATTTGATAGTCAATATTAGCGATTAAGTTAGAAGCTTTTAAAATATTTTCTAAAGTTATTTCAGCTAAACTACCGGTAGTATTAGGTGCAAGCAAGGCTTTGTAAACCATATCAGTAGTGTTTTGCGAAGTGGTTACTTGTTCTTTTAGTGATGATACTATTTGAGTCAGACTTGAGAAATCTTTATGTAAATTCTCATTAGTAAGTTTAAATTGCTTTTGCGCTTCTTCTTTCTGTAGATCGCTTTCTCGCTTGTGTTCTGCAATTAATTGATGAGATAGTTTGTTGCCTACGTCAAAAATTGCCGCTTTAGCATTTTCTATTGATTGTTGTTTATGGATTTCCCAAGCTGCCATTTGCTCGTGTAAAGCTTCGCATTTTTGTAGTGCTAATGCTTCTTTATTTCGGGCTAAAAACTTATCTTCAACTGCCTCTTGGTAAAGTTGCTTAAGTTCGTTATTTTGTTGTAATAATCGATCATATTCGTTATTTAGCAGGTCTAACTGACTGAGTAATCTAAAGTTCTGTGCTTGTATCCTGCTGCCATATATTCTAACAATAAGGAAAGTTATCGATACGAAGGATATAGCTAATAATAAATAAACTTGCATAAATTTAGTTACCGTATAATTTAATAAGTGATGACTGAATATTTACAGAGTTAACGCGTCATCCCTGGCAAGCTGCCGAAGGCGGCGCGACCGGGGATATTAGGAGTTTACACTCATGAGATCCCCGATCTCCAGCGCTTTTCAAGCGCTTCCGTCAGGGATGACGCAGAAAACAATATAATATACTAATTATAATATAGTGAAGTGCTGATATGTCTACAAATATTGTGATTCTTGCTGCTGGTCAAAGCACTCGAATGAATTCTTCCATTCCTAAGGTAATGCATAAAATCGCTGAAGTGCCAGCTCTTTTCTATGTACTTAAAACAGCTAGCCTCGCAAAACCTGATAAGATAATTTTGGTCACCTCGCCAAATATGGACCTAGTGCGAGAATTCGCTGATAGCCAAGCTAAAGGAATAATTCATGCAATCCAAGTTAAACCACTTGGCACGGGCGATGCAGTAAAAGCAGCTCTACCCTTTCTTGATCAAAATGGAAAAACATTAATTATTTATGGAGACTCACCTTTTATAACTGTTGAGACTCTCGATAAATTAAAGCAACAGTCAGCTGATATTGCATTAGTTGCTTTTTATAGCAATAATCCAGCGAAATACGGTAGATTAATTATTGATAATAACCAGTTACTTAAAATTGTAGAATTTAACGACGCTACAAATGAAGAAAAGCTTATAACTTACTGTAATTCAGGAATTTATTCAGTAAAAAATACACAGCTCCATCAGTTGCTCAATTTAATTAAAGCTGATAATGCAAAACAAGAATTCTATCTGACTGATATAATTAAGTTGGCCGTGGAGCGCAAAATAACTTGCCAAGCCATAGAAGCTGATGAAAATGAAGTAATCGCTTTTAATACCCGTGAAGAATTAGCAGTCGCTCAAGAAATTATGCAAAAGCGGATTAAAAGCAAATTAATGAATCAAGGCGTTACTATTATTAGTCCTAAAACTTCATATATAGCTTATGATTTTAAAGCCGGACAAGATGTTACGATTTATCCCAATGTATTTATAGGTAGTGAAGTTAGCTTAGGTAATGAAGTGAAAATCTGCTCGTTTAGCCATTTAGAAGGGGTTGAGGTTGCTGATCAAGTTATAATAGGTCCATTTGCCCGTATTAGGCCGCATAGTAAAATTGCTAAAAAAGCTAAAATAGGCAATTTTGTTGAGATAAAAAATAGTCACATTGACCATGGCGCAAAAATCAATCATTTAAGTTATATTGGTGATTCAGATATAGGATATAATACTAATATAGGTGCTGGAGCAATCACTTGTAATTTTGATGGAATCAGTACTAAATCAAAAACGAAGATTGGCAATGAAGTCTCTATTGGTTCTAATAGCTGTTTAATCGCTCCTATCAACATTGCTGATCGAGCTTTTATTGCTGCAGGAAGTGTTATCACTCACGATGTAGCTGAAGATGATTTAGCCTTTGGACGAGCTAAGCAAGTAAATTTAAGTCAACAAGCAAAAACCCTAAGAAATAGAAGTGCTAATAACAATGAACAATAATTTGATCTGTATTGCTAAAATTACCAAACCGCATGGAATTAGAGGGCAAGCAAAGCTTATCTCTTATGCTGAGCAGCCTGAAAACATCTTTAATTATCCTTGTCTTTACGATGAAAATTTGAATGAATATAAACTTAAAATAAACGCTCAAACTAATAACATGTTTATTGTCACTTTTAATAAAAATACCTCACGCAATTTAGTTGAGCAAATAGCTGGAACTAAATTATATATTACTCGAGAGATGTTGCCGGTTACAGAAGAAAATGAGTATTATAATAGTGATCTAGAAGGTATGGAAATTTTTGATAATGATAAAAAGCTTCACGGTCATATTCTTGAGGTAACTAATTTTGGTGCCGGAGATGTGATAGAAATGAAGTTACTCGATAAGAAAGAAACTATCTTCTTACCATTCGAGCGAGAGTTTATTAGCGAAATTAATCTAGACAAAAAATATATGGTGTTTGATTTTGTTGCTGCCGGGGTTTAATAAAACCAATTTAGACCTTAAAAGTTATCTAAGCTATAAACCGCAATAATTGATTCAATAGCATTATTAAGAGCTAGAGAATTAAACTTTATCTCAGCACCACTTAGCTTTAATATAAAATCTTCAAATACTGAATGTCCAGCATTATTCATCTTTATGATTTCCATATCAATCATTACAAGCTGGGCTATTGCAGGTATTATTTGTAAATCCTGAGCTGAGCCAAATATTAGCGTTTCATCTCCCGGTGAAATAGGAGCCGCATTAAAAATAATATCGCTACCATCTACCTGAATATCAAATTGTTTATAATGAGGCATAATAAACTCCTTACATTTTTAATTTTAATAGATAAAATAGATTATAGCTAAATACTTTATAATTGATTAATTATCCTAGTTTTTAAATATTAATTGAAAGAATCAGCTTATTACCATAAAATTAACTCTAATGCATAAAAAATGCATCATGGAGCATATTGTGTCTAAAACTAAGTATAACACTAACAAATCAGACGAAGAAAATATCAAAGTTTTAAAATTGGCTGCTGAGCAAACTAGTATACTTCTTAAAGACATTGAAAAAGTTACTTTCTCAAAAGTTGTATTAATTGATCAAGGACAGAATTTTGATAAATTAAAAATTTTAGCAGAGATGTATAATAATCTAGACATGAGCTTTAATAAAAGCTTAAGTATGTGCCAGTCATTAAGTAATGATTTACTTGGGGCCTATAAAAAAATAGAAGATGACTTTCTTTTATCTGCTAATGATCCAAAAAAGCTTACTTCTATTCAACTAAGTGAAGCTATGCTAGCTATAAGTAGTAAGCAAAAAATTCTTAGAATTAGATTTATTAAACATCTTGAACATAAAGAACAATTAAATATAACTAAAGATTTTTTTGAAGACTTAACTAGACTTCCTGGAAATATAGATTATGGTTACAAAGAATTTCAGAAAATTATCAAACAAATCCAGACTAATTATGAATTTAAAGCATACGAAGAGCTAAAACATAAGAAATTTTCAGAAGATGTCCTTAAGAGCAGGAAAGATAATGCTAACACTTATTTAGCTCGACCTGAGCATCAGTTAGGCTTTCTTGAAAAACTAAAAAGATGGCTTGGTTTTGCTAAGTCTAAGCGAGCTATAGCTAGAAAAACTTTAAAAGTAGTTCGAGATAAAGAATATATATCCCCTCCGCTACCAGAAACAGTTGTTGATAAGAGTTTATCTGCATTCACTAAGCTTCAAACAAGTTTAGAAACATTTTCTTCAAAAGTAAAAGTTGCGATGACGATTCAGTCAGCTTTTCGTGAAAGACTAGCCAAGAAAAAATTAGACCATATCCGAGCTGATTTCGATGAAACTGATGGTAAAGCAAAAAAAGCTAAAGAAGCTCAAGTGATTAAACTAAAAAGACTTATCTACGAAGAATATATGACTAGATATTTCGTTGGTATGGTTCTTACTCATTCAGATAAAATAACTTTGCAACAAAATAAAATGGCTACCCTACTGGGTTTAATCGGCAGTGCCGCTGATAACGCTGGAGCAATGGGCGCTGGTAGTATGTTAACCAGTGTGGTTGCTGATATCATCCAAAATAATAGACAGCAACAAGCCAAAGATTTTGCCGCTTTTATTGAAAATAATCGTAGGTCTTCAACTGTGGAAGAGATGGCTAAGGAGGTTGCAAATGTTGCTGCTTACCATCTACAAAATAGTCTAACTGATGTTAATATAGCTGAGCTAGCTAAAGAATTTTCACATCGAGCATCAAATAACCTCAATGAAATTAAGAAAGCGTGTAAAGATTTATCAAGTTCGACGCCTAAAAACTTTCTTAAAGGATATGCTGGAATCGTTTTTAATTTATCGTCTAGTTCTGGAGATCAAAATATAGAACATGCTCGTAATATTCAAAGGCTAAGTGAATATAGAACTCTTAAAGAGCCAAGGCCTTTAAGTAATAACTATAAAACACAAATTGATCTTACTGAGATAAAAAAAATTTCGATGACTCCAGACAAGCATGATCTTAATGTAAATGCTATATTATTTGAAATTTATAAACAATCTGCTGGACAGTTAGCACTAGATGTTAATTTTGTTATGCAAGGAGCTCAAGCAATTGCTACTACTGCAACTCAAACCCTGGGGATAGGAGATAAAAATCTCTCTAAAACCATGAAACCTCTCTTAAATGAAATTCTGGTTAAGCGCCTTGAAAGAGAAGGTTTTGTAGCTGAAATATATAATAGTGACCAGCTAAAAACTTTTATCTCTAAGCAAGATATAGAACTAATGTTATCTGAATTAGCTAGTGAAAGAAAATCTTCAACTATATCGTTGGATCAGGCCATGGCTAAAGCAAAGCAACCATTAACTGAAGGAGATATTAATGTTATCTCTGTATTAAATAATATTGAAGAGCAATCTAAGAGTGCCCTAACATTTTCAGCAATGCATAGCGCATTAGAAAAATTAGTCAAAAAGAAATTGGAAGAATATGAATATTCATTAGATTCCTCTAATCCAAATGAATGGAAAAATTTTGCTACTAAAGATGATATAGCTACTATTGTATCAATGCAAAAAAATGCTACTAAATATAAAGGTAACCTTTCGGTTGATGAAGCTATTGCCATGAGTAAACAGCAAATAGTTGAAAGTGATCTTGATGTTGAAGGAATATTGGATGCATTGAAAGAGCAATCTAGTCAAGCTTTAAAACGTAAACCAATGCGAAAAGCATTAGAAGATTTAGTTATAAAAAAATTAAAAAAAGCCGGGGTTACTTTGGATAGATCAACCCCAGAAGAATGGAAAAAATTTGCTGCTAAGGAAGATATAGAACAGATGCTATCTGGCCTTAAAAAAGCCCAGAAGTTTAATGCAGTAATATCGTTAGATAATGCTATTGAATCAAGTAACCACCCTTCTGAAGCGAGTCAAATGCATCCAAATAAAAAGGGAATAAAATCTGAAGTCCGACAATTTTTTTCATCATTTAGTTCTACTAGATCAGAACTTAGCGATTCATCCTCTGTTTCTTCTGATGGACATACTGACTCTTCCGGTTATTCCTCAGATGAGTCAATAGTAGAAAAAATCACTCGAAGAAAAGTTACCGCGGTAGGAAAGATAGTGAAATAGCTTTTCAAGCATTACGTAAGCTTAGGTTTTACTAAAATTATTACCAGTTGTTTCATATTAAAATATAATATTAATATTAATATTAGCAGCAACAAAAAGGAGTAACATCAATGAAAGAAAACATAACAGCAAAACAAGTCAAATCTGATATTAATCCTTTAAATGCTTTAGATCGAGATGGTAACGCTCCACTGCATCGTGCCGCAAGAGATAATGACGTTGATACTTTATTAAAATTAATCGCTGAAGGAGCGGATATTGAAGTTAAAACCGAAACTGCGGAGAGACATAAGTGGCCCGGTATGACTCCATTAATTATGGCTGCATACTATGGGCATTCTGAGGCTGTTGTAAGTGCGCTAATTGCTGCTGGAGCAGATATGGAAGCCACCGTGATGGGCTGGAATGCATTACAGATGACTGGCTTAAATGAAAACGGCTATACCGAGGAAGATGGTAAATGGAAAGTTGCAAAGATATTAATTGCTGCAGGAGCAGATATTAATGCTGTAAATGATCAGGGCAATTCTATGCTGTCAAATCTTACTCGTGCTAATAAGACAGATTTTATGAAAATAATAATTAAAGCTGGACAGGATCGCAATTCTTCTGAAAACCGAGTAGATAGATGCATAGAAATTATTAAAATTCTGCAATCAAATCCTCAATATCAACCAATATTATCGAGTCTTATAAAGGATGATTTTGATAAAGATATTAATAACGAAGAAGAGCTAAGAGATATTATCAATAACATAGAGCCATTAAATGGCGATAGAGTAGAGGGATTTTTAACCTATATAACAGAAGGGTTAGAGAAAAGCATAGAAGATGAAATAGAAGATGAATTAGCGTATAACCCTCTTGATGCTTATCACAATTATGAAAATATTGATCTAGAGCTCACAAATAATCTTGGACAGACCGCATTAGCAATATCATTGAAAGCCAGAGAAACCTCCGTTGATGAGGGAATGATTGGGGAGTGTGATGGAGGAATATGCGAAGATGCAGAGATATTGATTAAAGCTGGCGCTGATCCATTCTTATTAGAAAGAGAAGAATTTTTTAAGGCAGATATTGTAGAGAATATGTTTAAAGAAGCTATAGAATCAAATGACTATAAAACTTTATCCAGCTTGCTTAAATATAATCTTTATAAAGAGTTATTATCTAATTCTCCAGAATTCAAAGATTTTGAGGCTTTATATGAAAATAAGCTTAGGCTCTCTACAACCGAGGAGATTATTCTCCCTGAAATTTGTGAAACATATAAAAAATCAAAGGCCAACTCTACTGATTTTGATAGATCAGCAGATGAAGGAGCGGAAATTACAGCCTCTTCTGGACAGCTAAAAAGAAAAAATAGTGAAGAGAAAGAAGATTCCTCCCCTAACGCTAAAAGGCATGCAGGAAATTTAAAACGTTCCTCTTCAACGGATTCTTGGGGAGAAAGGGTTCGCACTCCATCGCCTCCGGCCGATCATGATAGGGGTAAATAGCCCTTACTTCGTGTTTACCCACAACGTTATCCTATTAAGCCAAGCAAAGCTTGGTTACTGGGGATCTCATACCATTTTCCGCGTCATCTTGGGCGAGGACGAAGTCCGAGATCGGGGATCTTGTGAGGAAAAAACTCCTGAGATCCCCGGTCGCGCCGCTAAAGCGGCTTGCCAGGGATGACGCGCTAAGTGTTCATTCAGCAATGAGAAATGGCATCAGGAGTTTTCTTTTTTATAAAATCTGGATGACGCAGGCATTGATCTCAGATTTTCACACCTTATATCTAATCCCTAACTCTATAACATTATAATGATTTATCTTAAAAAACTCATAGGCAGGGAGAGCATTTTTAGCTAGGAAAATATATAATCTTTCACTAAATCCATTTAAGTAGCTATCTTGGGTAGCCATTGGTAGGCCCCTGCTGAAGAAAAATGATATATCTTCTTTAGGTTCTAGAATTTTTTTACTTTTTGCCCAAGTAATTATTTGATTAAGATCCGGCACTTCTTTAAAGCCGAAGCTAGCTTTAATGCTATAAATATTAGGTAATATCTCTGCTATTGAATATTTATCACTTGTCGGAACATTAGCTACTTCTTCTGTGGTAACTGATAAAAGGATAAGCTTTTCGGGTAAATATTTACTATAATTCAATTGTATTTCAAGTGATTTTGGTATTTTTGCTGTAGATTTTCCCATAAAAATAGCAGTTCCAGGAATACGAGTTTGATATTGTTTAGAATGTTCTTGTAAATAACTATGAACGTCTTGATGAATAGATTTACTTTGATGCTTTAAAGCTTGTTTGCCTTTGATCCATACCCAAATGATATATATCACTACTCCCGCAATTATCAAGGTATACCAAGCACCTTGAGGAATTTTTGCTAGGTTGCTCAACACAAAAACGCAGTCTAAGGTTAGTAAAGGTATAAATATTAGCAACATTTTAAATAAAGACCATTTCCAGTGATGATATGCTACTAAAATTGTTAAAAGAGTTGAAATTAACATTACTCCAGCTACGCTCAAACCATAAGCAAAAGCTAAAGAATCTGAAGTTCTAAAACTCACAACTGCAATAATAGTTAGTAGCATTAAAATATAATTGATAGCTGGTATATAAATTTGCCCTATCTTACTAAAAGAAGTATGGACAACTTCCATTTTTGGCAGATAGTTAAGCATTATAGCTTGCCATCCTAAAGAAAAAAGTCCGGAAATAACAGCTTGAGAAGCAATAATTGTTGCCATAAGCGAAAGAAAAACCATTGGATATATCAGAGTGTGTGGCACTAATGAGTAAAATGGATGACTAATTGCTTGATGATTTTCTAGCAAAAGGGCCCCTTGCCCTAAATAATTCGAAGTTAAAGCTGGCCAAACAAAAAACATCCAAGTTTTTTTTATGTTTTCTCTACCAAAATGCCCCATATCTGCGTATAAAGCTTCTGCTCCAGTGATTACCAAAATTGCGCCACCAATAGTGAGGATAGCAGCAAAACCATTTTTAAAAATAAATTGAATAGCGTAATATGGATTTATTGCTAACAGAATAGTAGGATTTTTTATAATTGATAATATTCCTAGAAGCGCTATTACAGTAAACCAAACTAACATAATATAGCCGAAATAGCAGCCTATATTGCCGCTGCCTTTGCTTTGAACGGTGAATAATGCCAACAATACTAATACCGATAATATTACAATTGTTCCTTCTGAAATATCAGTTACTAGTTTTAAGCCTTCTAAAGAGCTTAATACTGAAATGGCTGGAGTTATAATACTATCTCCTGCAAATAAACCTATGCCAATTATTCCAAGCGCAACAGCAAATTTTCTAAATTTACCTATTTGTAATTTACTACAAAGCGAAGATAAAACTAGTACTCCTCCCTCTTCTCGTTGGTGACACCTCGTGATAATGGCTATATATTTTATGTTTATTACGATAATTAGTAGCCAAATAATAAGGCTAATCACTCCTAAAATACTAGCTTCATTTAGTGGAATGTTAGCTAAGCTAAAACAGCTTTTTAAGGCGTATAATGGGCTGGTGCCTATATCGCCATAGACTATTCCAACAGCTCCAACCATTAATGACAAGGCTTTATTATTATTCATTATATTCTCTTAAATGCGCTCTAAATAACTTTAAGGCAATTATAATCAACCACCACTTAAAGTCAAAGTTAACCTTTTTAAAAGTACTAATAGTTTGTATGGTAATCTCGTATAAATCTTCGACAACTAAACATTTTCAGAGTAGGCGCGTCTCCTTGTATGTGTTTACTTTTTCGGTTACTCACGTCATTGCGAAAAAAATGTTTTATTGCATTTATGCGGAAAACATTTTTTGTGGCAATCCAGAATAAACATCTAGACCGAAAAGGTCTGCATAAATTTTTGTAATTCCTGCGGAATTAATTTTCTAACTGGATCGCCACACTTCATGCTTTCAGCCTAACGGCTATAAAGCGTTTCGTTCGCGATGACGTTCGTAACTAAAAAGATGAACACATATAAATCCCTGACGAAACAACACTAGCGCCTAGTCCGAAGGATGACGCGCATTTTTCATGCAAAGCTCTTACTAAGTTACCAGAAGTTTTTCTTAAAATTTCCTTAGTTGATTATAGAAAAATAGTTTATAGTGAAGGACTAAAATAACTATTTTTAAGAAAAATAATGTATGCCAATTTAGCTCAGTTAGGGCTTATTTTATCCATTTTGTTAGCACTTGTAGTACCGCTAGGGTTCATCTGGCTAAAACCTATTTCTATAGCCCGTTATAGGAAAGTCTTAACCAGTATCATCTTGATCCAATTTATTGCCACTAGTTTTGCCTTTATCTGTTTAGGCTATGCCTATCTAGTCTCTGATTTTTCTCTTTATAATGTATTTCGTAATTCGCATGTGGCAATGCCTCTAATCTATAAATTTTCTGGCATTTGGAGCAATCATGAAGGATCGATGATCCTCTGGTTGTTTATTTTAGGATTGGTTAACTATGTCAGTAGTCAGCATCGTTTGAAAAATAGTGAGATGATCTGGATCGCTTCCACCCAAATCATTATTACCAGTAGTTTAATTTTATACACTATTTTGAAGTCTAATCCATTCGTAAAATTTATGCCGACTCCTCCGCAAGGAGTAGGCTTTAATCCCCTGCTACAAGATATCGGGCTTGCTATTCATCCACCAATTTTATATATCGGTTATATCACCACTATTGTTGGCTTTAGCATAAGTATTGCTGCTTTAATCCGTAAAAACTTATCAGCCGATCTATTAAATCTAATGCAGAAATGGTGTTTATTCTCATGGAGTTTTTTAACTCTCGGCGTAGCTTTGGGCAGCTGGTGGGCATATCGAGAACTTGGTTGGGGTGGCTATTGGTTCTGGGATCCAGTAGAGAATGCTTCCCTCCTGCCCTGGCTCACTTCCTCGGCTTTGATCCATTCTATCTATGCAACTAAAAAACTAAATACTAACTATCGATGGACCATTCTTCTAGCTATCTTTACCTTCCTTCTTTCTATATTAGCAACTTTTTTAGTGCGCTCTGGAGTTATTACTTCCATTCATTCTTTCGCCACCGACCCTAATCGTGGTATATTTATATTGACTCTTTTGCTCTGTTATACCAGTTTTGCCCTGGGGTTATTTGCAATCAATGGCCATTATCTTGAAACTAACATTAACAATAATTGGCTATCACGCTTTGGTGGAATTAATCTAGCTAATATTTTTTGGTCACTGGCTACCGCGGTAATTTTATTATCGTTATTATATCCAATTATAGTTGAGATCTCTACTGGTCAGCAAGTTAGTATCGAGCGTAGCTTTTTTGAAAAGTCATTTATTCCTCTATTACTACCCATTTTATTATTACTAAGCTTCACTCTTCCAGCTAGTTGGCAGAAAATTCTGCCTATCCATTATCGCCATTTGGTTTATTCATTAGTCCCTGCGATTACATTATCGGGCTGTTTTTACTATTATTCAGTAGCATCTCCCAGCTTAATTTCAAGCGCCGCTTTTTTCTGTGGAGCTCTAGTAGTGAGTAGGATGTGTTTTTGGTTTATTCAAAAAATGGAAAGCCCGCTTAGCTATAAATTTTATTTAATTTGGCTAGTTCATTTATGCGCAGGTTTATTTGCGATGAGTATTGCCTTTACTGAAAGCAATTCTCAGGAAACTTTAGTTAACATACGGATAGGCGATAAAGTAAAATTTGCTGGCTTTGATATTGATTACCTAAAACAAGAAAATTTTGCTATTGATAATTATTTAGTTGGCAGAGTTATACTTAATTTAGAAAAAGATCATCAAGAATTAGCTACTCTTACTCCAGAGATACGCTATTATCCAGTTGAAAAAAGTCAGACCTCAGAAGTCTCTATTTATCATAATTATTTTTATGATCTATATGTAGTGATTAGTGAAATAAGTAAGGATGGAAGAGTTGGAATCAAAATATATTTTAAACCACTAATTAGCTGGTTATGGGCCATTTGCTTAATCATTTTTGCTTGCGGTATCTTGTTATTTATTTTAAATGTGAGGAAATCTAATGCGTCTAATTAACTCAGTGCCCTTGTTAGGCTTCGTTGCGGTAATTTTTACTTTATATTTTAGTCTTAGTCTATCCGCCGATCCTAAAGATTATGTTAGTCAGCTGAGTCAACTTAAACTACCTTTAGTGGAAAGCTTAAGCACGGAAACTCTTGATCTAACTCAGTTTCGTGGTAAATATTACGTACTGCACCTTTTCGCCTCATGGTGCACTATGTGTAAGCATGATACTGATTTGCTTCGCAAAATAGCTAAAGATACTAAAGCCCCGATTATTGGTATCGCAATGCGTGATAATATCAATAAAGTACGTTTGCTTAAGCAGGATAAATTAGCTTATGATTATATTACTATCGACACCGACAAGCAAGTGGGCAAATTGCTAAATAATAAGGCCATCCCTGAGACCATCGTTATCAACCCTGAAGGCATCGTGGTTTTTGATTATATTGGTACATTATCAGCTATGGAAGTTGAAGAAGTGATAATTCCCGCAATGACGAATTAAGTTGCATCGAATAGATTGAATTGATATCATTAGTAGAGCGTTAACTCAACGAAGTATATCAAAATATCAAAAACATCATCTAAGCTAATGCAAATAGAAATCGATCTTCCTAGTACGGATCAAATCGCAGTTTCTGAGATTAACGCACCATACAGAAGATTAGATAGTTTGGCCTATATGCTGCAAGGCACAGATAAAGCAGCCGCTATTTACTTTGACGGAACCTCAATTAAGATGGCTTCTAATGTTCAAGAACAATCAGAGTTAGCACGAAAAGTCTTCGCGCACATACGTCTACTTGCCAGAGCCGATTGCACCGAACCAGGTTTTATCAATAGCTTCAGTATATCTAGAAATAACTTAATTAAATATGTTAATACTATATCTTCGTCAATGTCCCAAGAATGGTATCAAGATTTTATCAATAATTTAGAACGTATAGAAAATTCTATTTATGCTGTAAAAATAGAAGGCAATGAACAGCTAAAAAATTACTTTCCAAATATTGTCGATCCAAAAACTATAGCTTTTTCTCCAGAGATGCTCACAGCTTTACAACAGGATATAACATTTATTGTAGGTCAGGAAGGTGTCCACGCTGAACTAAAACTGACTCAAGACATATTAGACCATCCTTCAGATGCTAATAAACAATCCTATATTGGAGTTTCGAAAAAATGCTGCATTAACTGCCAATCAGCTATTATGGCAGTGAATCAAAGATCAGCAGAATTTAATACGCTAAGAGATCTTTTTGACTCTAGTGCTACTATAATGCCAGGGGCAAAATTTAGAATAGTTACAAGAGATATTCTAACTGGTACAGCTGGTAGCGGCCTCTCATTTGCTTGTGCTGTACCAAATTTTCTACTTAATGACGAAAGCTTGGCAGAAGCATTTCTTAGAGAGAGGAATAAAACAATATCTGGTCGAACATCTGAAAATATATCAGCTGCATTTAGACAAAACTCACTTCCTCCTTCAGATGAGGTTACTAAAATGATGAGACGAACTCGCTCTCCTTCTCCAACTGGAAGAGAGTCTGCAGTTCTAGGATATAATGCCATACTAAGAGAAAGAAAACGTCAAAATGATCTAAATAAAGAGTTTGCAACGGTCGCTATAGGTCCTGCAATAGAAGAAAGAGAAAAATCATCATACGCTTCTTCTGCTGCTTCTGCTTCAGCGAAGCCCGGTAATATAGCAGCAAGCGCTAAGAGTAATTCTAAGCATAAAGCCGATAAAAATAAGCAGAAAGTCGAGATTGATGAAGATGACCAATTTTTAAATGAAGTGATAGCACAAAAACTATTAACCCAACAATCTCAACCTATCATTATTTTTTACGAAAGATATCGTGATGTAATCACGGTCCAAGTAGTTAACGACTTATTAGGAGAGATGAAAGAACATAATATTATGAATTTGTTAATTCATGATGATGGATTAAAACAAACTAAAGTGTCTCCTCTAACATATTATCAAGCTGAGTTTATGAAGGCGTCGCGTATGAAATCGCGAGTCGACGAGATTGCTTTTTTAACAGTAGATGCGCAGTATCGAATGTTATCTGGAGCTGATCGTTTAGGAATACAAGTACATAATTCTAGCAACGCTATCGCTAATGAAGTTATTGCAATATCAGCAGAATCCACATCAATAACACGAAGCTACAATCAACGTCTACAAACTCTGTACAACGTAGGGAAAAGTATGGAAGAAAGCCATCACGATCAAATAATTATGGATATATTTGCTGTTGATAATAACAGTGAATATAGAGCAAAGCTGGGAAAACAGATTGCTGATAAAATATTCTCTGAATGCTCTAATAATAGTGGAGTTACAGCTATATTGGATTTAGAAGATGCGAAGGCTGTAGAAAAACACTTAAAGGAATTAGGGTGCAATAATGTAGTATCTATTTTTATGTATAAAAATGTAGAGAGTGCTATGATTTATATGGGAGAAAGGATGTGGCTATACAATCAAGACTATGCACAAGCGCAAATGATACCTAATAGTATAGTTATAAATGCAACTGATACAAGGGCAGTATCTGAAGTATCCGATCTAGTAAAACCTTATATCCCACGGCCTTTGTTGCATGAAGCTGAAGGACAAGCTGCTTCTTCTGTAAGTGCTGTAGCAAAAGCAAATGGAAAAAAAAATGGTAAAGGCAGATAAGTCTATGTTAATCGCTCGATTCAAGAGATCAAGCTTCGAAATTCATAAGGCTTTAATGTATTTTAACGGATCAATTAACTCAGCCAGTGATCATTAACGTTGCGTTTAACGCATGGAATAGGAGTTCCACCAAGTCTCTATTAGCTAAAAAATACTTAGCGTGTCATCAACTATGTATTTTTAAATATTGTAAAAATAATTTTTGAAGCCACTTATTTTTGCAAAAAGAGCATAGCCTATTGTTTTGATAAATGTAAGGTACGCCGAGCGCTCTAAAGACCTTGCATTTATCAATCCTATA
>CANDYO010000037.1 GCA_947424995.1 Rickettsiales bacterium
CATCACCGATCTCTTTAGCTTTATTTTTTGATAAATAAGTATTTGTTTTCCTTTTTTGTCTAACTTCGGATAATTGTGCATTGATACAATTTTTTATAGTCTGCTCATAATTTAAATCACCGGTAGGTACTCTAAGCAGGTTATAACCAAGCTCTTCAATCCGAGCGCTATTAAAATTAGTGGCAGCATTATAGTCTAATCGGTCAGGAGCATGAAAATGATGTGGACCATCAACTTGGATTACCGTATTAATCGATGAAAGATAGATATCAACGCCTGTACCTAATTCTTTAATATAATATTCTTCTTGTATATCTCTAACTAATTTACTGGTATAGAGTGCCATCTTTGTTTGAATAGAACTGATAGTGGCAGTATCTTTTGCATTTTCCTCTATTTCTTTATTCCAAACATTATCTATCTTTTTTTCTAAATCACGAAGCCCTTCTCTTCTTCCTTCATCTAAAGCATAATATACTTTTATTAATTGGTGTTTTCCTTCAATAGTTTCAACTTGATCATAATCAATTTTTTGAGCCAATTCTACAATAAGATCTTTAATATTTTCAGGATCGTCTGGATTGTTAATTTTGAGAATCATTGTCAAAGCAAAAGCACTATTACTTAATGATTGCTCATCAAACTTTATTATAAATTCATTAGTTTTACCAATTAATGAACCTAAAAGCACTTGATTATGGTAGCCGATTTTAGCTATTCCTAAAAGAATTTTTGAAATATCTTGAGAATCAAATTCATTTATTTTTTCTGTTGCATTGGTAGCAAACTTATCTAAAAATCGTTGATTATAATATTCAAATTTATGCACTCCAAAAATCAGATTGGCTATATCTGCTGTTTCAATTGGGCCGGAACAGTCAAGAAAACGCTGAGTTATTAGATCTAAAAATTCTTGATCGAAAAATTTAAGCTTACCTAACCCATAAAGACATTGTGATATCTCTTTATAACCAAGCTCAGATGATCTACTTTTAACAGCATCAACAGCTTTGCGTAGTAGATTATCATCATAATATTCTAATCTTCCCAGATGATATAATCCTTCAGAGAGATCTCCTGCGCTTATGCTTCTTAACTGATTATTAAATAACTTACTCCAAGCGCTTACAAAATTGATATTATCATAATTACTAATCTTTTCTGCATCAATAACGCTCAGTAAATCAGTGGCACTAATTGTAGAAGATCCATTTAGAATTGCTTGTCTTAAGTCTTTTATAGGAACTTGAGCTGCTTTAAATTTTGACATAACTAACTCCTTTAGTTTATTTTTTTCTTAAATCTTTGCTTTTTCCACTCAGTAAATTTAAAGCCAAGTTTTGCGAAAAAGCTATATTTATGCAATTGATTGGGGTAAGCAGTAAATTTTTTACCAGATATTTTTTCATATTCTTCAACACATTTAGGAATCACTTTGTAGTAATAAAATTTATAAAGATTACGCCAAAGAAATAAAGTATTTTGATGTCCCCATTTATTTGCCTGTTGAGGAACTCTGGCTAGTGCTTCAATACATGCAATCGCTTCTTCCACGTTTCTATCAGGGCTGCTATATACATCTGCTACTGGCTCTAAATTAAATAACATATCAGCTAATAAGCTTTGCAAAGCTTCGCCTAAATATTCTTCTTTTTTAAGTTCGGATACCGGCCAAAATTTAAGCCTATTAGCCCGAAAAACAAAAATTGATCTGAGTATTACCAGCCATAAATATTTAAAATAATAACTTAGCGGTTTATTGGGATTACGACGGAAAAATTGAATTCTTTTTTCTTGATCAATTAGCTTATTAAGCCCCATTTTATCTAGTAGTCCAAAATAGGTATTGATGTTTTGCATATCGGTTTTACGAGCTAAATTAACTCTTGGATTAGCTTCTGTGGCGTTAAAATTAGCTGAAGAACGGCTAACTTGTTGACCATATTGGTTGCGTCTAATGTCGCTATAATGCCCTATCTCTTGCCCGGCAATTCCCATCATTCTAGCTAAAGCTGGAGTTCCATCGCCAGAAGTCTTTTCTTCTTGAGGAGTGGTTTTTTGTTTTTCTTTTTCTTCTTCTGTAAGTATAGGATCAAGTAATAATGGATCCCCGCCGCAAGAGACGAAAATGGCTACATTCTTACCATCAGTACTTTGCATTCCGCTATTGGTACCAGCTTGCTGCCAAGACACCACATCCATAACTTCGCCAATATTATAACCATATGAGACAAAAATTTGTACCTGTTCTAGCAAAATCATAGACATTACCACCGGATGGCATGATTGAGTTAAAATTCTTGCTAACTCCATTTCTAATTCTGGTTCAACATCAATATATTTTTTTAGCTGTCCTTTTAACTTTTCTATTTCAGTACTAACTTTACTTTCTAGATTTTTACCCTGACCTGATTCTTTGAGAGCTTTATATATAGCATCGTGGGTGCGTTGATACAAATGTTCTTCATATAACTCACGTTTGCTAAAATTAATATGAACATTACGAGTTGGAATAGAAAAGCGAACAAAATTTTGCTTAGGCTCTGCATCAATACGCAGTAAGCCAGAATTAACTAGCTGCCAAGCTAGCCCCTCAAGCTCTACATACATATCTTGCTTAAGAAGAGCAGGCATTTTATAAAAAACATGGTATAGGTTGGTCATTTTATTTTAATAATTCTAGATATAGTTAGAAATATTATAAAGTATATCAGAGAATTTCTTATAAACTTTATTTAAGTTACGTTATTTTCTACTTACGCACTTTTTTTTTGTGAAGCTTGTCTATATATAGCAAACTTATTTATTATAACTGCTAAGCCTATGTTGGCTAATTGAAGGGGGGTCTGAAACTGATTATTTTCTATTGTTTCGTCTGCATTTTTTTCCATTAATAAAACTACTATCTCAACAAAACCCATTCTAACCGCTAAATGCAAGGAAGTTTCTCCAGTAAGTGGATCTTTTAAATTAGGGTTGGCTCCATGTAACAGTAAAGCTCTAATAACAGGAATGGGAAATTGATTATGGTTAATAGCGTTATGCAAAGGGTAATCATTGGCCGAAAGGTAATCAGGATTAGCGCCCATAGTAATTAAAGCATTTATTTCATTTTCATTCTTAAATGCAGAGGCTAAATATAAACGCAAATTGAGATTATCATTCATCATAAAATTCTTTTTCGAATTAAACTATTAATGATTACAATATATCAACTAGGTTAATGAATGGTTAATAGCTGAAAAATACTTTTAAGTATTATGCTAATTTCTGCGTTACCCCTGACAAAGTAAAACATAAGCTCTACTTAGTTTTACTTTGTCAGGGATGACGCAAGAAATGGTCTTAGCTTGCGTTTGCTGCTAAGGCTGCAGTTGCAGCTAGTGCTGCATTAGCTTCTGCTAATTCGCTTTTTGCTAAAATTCTAACTAAAGAATTAATTGCATCTTTATGTTCTGGGTTTTTAATACGCATGAAGTTACGAGATACTTCAATACACATTCTTTGGTTTTGATTTAAATCAACATTTTCGATTACACCATTTAACGTTGAATCAAGTCCATCATAAAAACTACCAACTGTAGTGTTTAAGTATTTAGCAATCAATGCCAACCTACCTGCAGAAACACGATTTATGCCCATTTCATATTTTTGTAATTGTTGATGAGTAACTTCAATACGATCGCCTAGTTCTTGACGTGACATCCCATGTGCTAATCTCAACTCTTGAATTTTTGCGCCAATGTATCGATCTATCTGCTCTATATGTTCAACTTTTCTTGCCATTATTCTACCTTCATATTTTATGATTAATTAATTAGTTTATATACTGTGATAGCAATAGCTTAATATAAATTAACTAACAATGCAAGGGTTTTTAATAAAAAATAGCCAAAAAGTTAACGGATTTTTACGAAGTCTATGTATTTGAAGGGGTCTGTGAGCTTTATGATTTAATAAATGATCAGGTTTTTCTATTTATTTACATATATTAATAAATATAGATGGAGATAGCAAGTAATAAATTCAATCTATTATATTTCTTTTTGCTAGTTTTATTATCAAAAGTGGAAGTAATGCCAATTCCCACAATCAAGTATGCTTATCTAATTTATCGTCGATTTAGGTGTTTACCTACTAAATATAAGCTCCGCACGCTTGCGATTCGAATAAGTCTATTTTAATTCTAGAAATGCTTTTACATTAAGCCACGCAACAGCGTTTACCGAGGATCTCAAGAGAGAGATAAATATCCCCGATCTAGGGTTTAGCCCTAGTCAGGGATATGACTCTGGAAATGGTGTTATATAATAGTATTAGCAGTAAATAGTGCGCTAAGACATCCCAATGCCGCGTCTGCTTGAGTAGTATACACATTAGGTTGACCAGTTGGAACTGGGCCACCAGCATGATCGGCTGTTGTAAATCCCCATGCAAAGCAAGCATTTACTGCTACGTCGTATCCATAATTATCAATTGCTCCAGTAGCAATTGGAGGAGTTTGTAGCGTAGGATCAAAAGCAAATGATGCTATGTTAGTATTAGGGTCTAGTACTCTAGTAGCTGCATAAAAGCTACCAGGAGTTCCCATAGTAGTATCTGGTACCAGATCTACCGTCGCTTCATGCACTCGAAATAGAGCCTCAGCAGATTCAACTTTGGTAGGATCAGCTGATAATACTTGATAATAATTGACTGTAAATTTATTAAGAACCTGAATGTTATTGAATGAAGATTCAAAACCGGTTGTGCTAACAAAATAATATTTGAGAGCAGTTTTAGAAGCAGTATCTAAATATAATTGGTTAGTTGTGTAAGCAACTCTTATTTGATTCGCAGGATTTATTAAGCTTACCATAGTAATTCTCCTTTTTATTTTTAGTTTTATTTAACTAATGTCATTAGTAAAACATGGATATATATTTTATAGAATAAATTATAGTGACGATTATTTTACTTACATCCAATCTAATTAAAGCAACTACTAGTTAAAAATTAGTTAACTTTCTATAGATAGTGAAAAATTATTGCAAAATCGACGTATAATACTCAAAATATACTTTATTAACTTTTTATTTACTATTTGGGAGGATGATTAAATATTCAACTAATGTAAATTAGGAGAGTGAAATGAGTAAAAATACATATAAAACCCCTAATAGTGTAGAAAATCAGATAGACGAAATAGAGCAACAAAATACTTCTATGCTAAGTAATATTGTGATATTTGGTGTTGATCTTACAAAACTTTTTAATATTTTTACTAGAAATTTTTCTTTAGAAAAGCCAAACAAACCTACTTTGAATGTACGAGAAACTATATATTCTATTTTTTTTAAAAATAATAAAAGTATATTGCCATTAAAAATAGCAGAGCCCTTAGAGGAAACGATTTTTAATAAAATAAAGCCCAACAATTTAGTTCAGTTTAAAATTTTAAATCGACAAAAAGCAATAGTTGGTAGATTTACCAAAAGAATTCTAGAGCAGGCTATTAAAAAGAATCAAATTGGTAGGGCTGTTTAGAACTGTCTTTGACTAATTATCTGTACCCTAAAAATATAAAAATAAAGATTGTAAGTTATCGGCAAATGAATATATTAATATTATTTAACTTTTTATTGGTTAAATAATATGATAAGAACACTAATTTCTTTCAGCTGTGGCGCAGCAATTACGATACTTAA
This sequence comes from Rickettsiales bacterium, assembly GCA_947424995.1. Lineage (GTDB taxonomy): Bacteria > Pseudomonadota > Alphaproteobacteria > Rickettsiales > CANDYO01 > CANDYO01. The sequence goes on from CANDYO010000037.1 coordinate 5,688, forward strand.
GAGCGGAACAATTATTCAATCAATCTACTTGAAGGAAAGTTTTATCCCAATAATAGTTTCTACAGTTGGACTAACTTTATCAGGAGCGTTATTACCAACTGAATATTATAAGCAAGTGAAAAAAGGCTATAAAGTAACTACGGTATTGAGCTCTATTTATGAGACTTATAAAAATTTTGGCACCACTCACGCCAAGTCCATAGCTCCTAAGCATAAAAAAGAAAATCCTGCTAATAATAAAGTACATAAAGTATCTTTATTAAATAGTTTAGGTCACTTAGGATATAAGGCTGTTGATATAGCTTTTACATCTATAATACCTACAATAATTGCTGATGAAGCAATAACTATTGCTAATGTTTTAACTAGTGATAACCCACTTGAATTAGCAAGTATTGTATCCGTTACTTATGGAGTAGTTATAGCTAGTGGGGATATTATAACCAATAACCCAATATATAGTTATGCGATTAAAACTATGGGACTATTATTGCCATCAATAGTTTTACCAATGTTTGTTTTACCTGTTTACAGAGATAAGATTCAATCAGCTTGTAAAATGACTACCTCAATAAAAAATGGTTATATAATCTATAATGCTATACAAGAGCTTCAACATCCTGATCTTGACCGCTATAGAAAATATTATCAGACTAAAATTGATAAATTTGGGGTGTTTAAAGGAATGCCAAATAAAGATATTGTTATTGCTGATAGGCTATATCAGCTTGATAAGGCGGGTAAAATATCTCTAGCTTCAATGGATTTGGTTTCAACGACTAAAATTATGCCAATGTTTATTGATAAAGTAGTTGAACCTATTTGGGGCAACGTTGATTCAGCCTTATCATTTAGCTTATTTATTATTAGAGGAGAATATTCACCTATAGTGGCTGCATTATTTATAGGTTCAGGTTTGTTGATTGCTCTTGATAGTAGTAGTATTATATTGAACCCCGTAATTAATCATGGTTCATTTATAGCTCCTGGAACTAATGTAAAGGCTGGCATCTTTCTATTGTCGTCAGCTTTATTTTCTCATAATATGAATTACAAACAAGCCAAAACAGCGTATAAGATAGCTACATATTTCAAAGTTGTCGCTAAAGTAGTGTATGCATTAGATAACTTTCAACAAGTGGATATTTTTTCTGGTAATAAAACTTTTGAACAAGTTATTAAAAACGATCAGTTTGTTGAAGGAACCACATTAGCTATAGATGCTGTAGCTGATATTATAGTAAAAGATTATTTAGTTTTTTCTATAAATTCCGTTATCTTAAATTGTATTGGAGTGGCTAATCCTATCGATTAGACTATTCTATACAGCGCTTGATATTGAACTGATTATTAGTGCTATAATTTTGTTCCTTATTTAATGTAATTTAGCTTGATAGTTTATAAGGGCTTATGTTAGACTCACCATCTGAAATTTGATTAAAGCTTAAGTAGCTAAAAATGACATTAAAACAATTTTTCCAGATTATTATCTTATCATTCTATTCATCTGGACTATACTTGAATGTGACTAAAAAATGGCAACATTGGGGACTCGGGTTTCTTTTACGTTTTTCGATTTTGGTAGCAATTATTACTTCAATTGTCTCGCTTATTTTTGTTGCTTCATTTGATTTTTCTAATTCTTCTCTCACTCCATTAATCAATCAAATACCTGAACTCAAAATTGAAAATGACAAAGCCAGTTTAGTAGATGATAAAACCATCCTACCGCTACAAATTCAATATCCTGGTACCAATAAAGTAGTGGTTATTATTGATTTAAGTATTGATTCAGCTGATAAATATCAACAAGATGTAGTGGTTTTTACTAGTGATAGGGTTGCTTTTAACTTCGTGGCTTCTACAAACGCTATTGCTATCTCTTATCATGACTTATTGCTTGGTAGTTCAATTACATCTATCACTCCACAAAATTTAATTTCTATATTAACAGCGAACCAACAAAAAATCATTGGGATAATTTTATTCTTAGGAGTACCAGTTGGTAGTTTGATCTATTTCTTACTTACACTGCTTAGATCGCTTTTTTATGCTGCTATGGCTGGTGTGATGGTTAGATTACTGAATTTTAATCTAGATTATAAGCAATTAGTTAGATTGGCGATAATTGCCAATGTGCCAACGGTTATTCTAACAACAATGTTATCATTAATATTTTTCGCTACTAGCTTTGCCTATTATATTCAATTTATTACTGATAGCTTATATTTAGGTTATTTTATGTGGGTAGTGATGCTTTGTGGAAGAAAAACTGCCTCGCCTAAATGATATTAAATTATCGATAACCTACTTAAATGTAAAATCATATAATCTTGATAGTTCAGCTATGATATGTTAAAGTGCAGCCAATGAATCGTTTTAAGGTAATATACAAATGAAATATAAGGTTGGCACTCGTGATAGTAAGTTAGCGCTTATTCAAGCAGAATTAGTCTGTGAATCTATAGTCAGTGCCAATCCGCATTTATCTATCCAATTTGAACTCGTGAAAATTAAGACTTTAGGCGATAAAATATTACATAAAAATTTAGTTGATATAGGTGGAAAAAACCTCTTTATTAAAGAAATTGAAGAAGCATTAATAGCCAAAAAAATAGATTTCGCAGTCCATTCCTTAAAAGACATGACAGCTAAACTTGATCCTCAATTGTCTATAGCAGCCTGTTTAGAGCGTGAAGATCCTAGAGATGCTTTAGTCTCAGAAAATTACAAGCATTTAGATGATCTACCAAATGGAGCTTTAATAGGGACTTCTTCGATTAGAAGAAAACATTTAGCCTTGCATTATCGACCAGATTTAATGAGTATAGCATTTAGAGGTAATGTATTAACTAGGCTTGAAAAGTTAAAGCAAAAACAAGTTGATGCTACTTTCTTAGCGGTTGCAGGTTTAAAAAGGCTTAAAATAGAGCGAAGCTTATATCACCCTATAGAAGTGAATGAATTTTTGCCAGCAATTTCTCAAGGAGTGATTGGCGTTGAATGTCGTTTAGAAGATAGTGACTTATATCAATTATTGCGCAGTGTAAATCATCAAGAGACTGAAATAGCAACCATTGCTGAGAGAGGTTTTTTAGAGTATTTAGAAGCTGATTGTTCTGCTCCAATAGCTGCTTATGCGACTATATCAAATGAACAAATCAATCTTGATTGTTTGGTTATTGATCCACAAGGAAAAATTCATAAAACTAATATCAAGGGAAAAATCGAAGAAGCTCACAATTTAGGGTCCGAAGCTGGATCAAGGCTTAAATCATTTCTTGCATGAGATTGCGGTATGGGTTAAGATCGCCTTTGAAACACGTGAGGTCGTCACCCTTGGCCGAAGGCCGAGGGTCCAGAAAAATTCTTTTAAATAGCTAGAGATTCAATGGGTTTTAAAAGATTTCAACTGGATTCTCTCCAAGCGTTGCTTGGCAAGAATGACGTCATTTTAAACTCTAAAGCCAGTAAAAAACTTAAGCTATTTTATAGGCTTATTGCATCATGAAAATTCTTATTACTCGTCCAATTACTGAGGCTCTAGAACTTGCAGAGCAATTAACTGATATGGGGCATGAAGCAATTATTGCTCCGCTACTTGAAATTCATTTAGTTGATAATCTTGATTTAGATAGTTTTGAGCAATATAATGCTATAGTTATTAGTAGCAAAAATGCAATCAAAGCTATTGCAAATGCCAATAAACAGTTAAAATTATTAATAGTTGGAGAGCAAACCGCAGAATTTGCAAAATCATTAGGCTTTGTTAATAGCGTTTTCGCTGGTGAAAATATATTAGAGCTGCAAGAAGCTATAAAATCTTATAACAATTTATTATATCTATCTGGAGAAAATATAACTACTGATCTATCCCATCTTGGGATTAAGCGGCAGGTAGTTTATTGGGCTGAACCAATTATAGCGAATGGTCTTACAGAATTCGTAAAATTAGAGCAGCAGAAGTTATGTCTGTTTTTTTCAGCAAGGACGGCGCAGGTTTTTGTAGACTTTATTACTAGTCATGGACTACAATCATATTGTCAGAATATTATTGCTTTAAGCTTAAGTAACAAAATACAGAGTAGCTTAGAAAAATTAAAATTTAAAACCTGCCAAGCTGCTGATAAGCCTACTTCTAGGGATCTAATTAAGTTAATAGATAGAGTGTTGAAATAAATGGACGAAAAGCTAGCTGAACGTAATTATAAAGCTTCAAAATGGTTTAGTAATAAAAGCTTTGTCCTATCTTTATTTTTTATATTTGGCATAGTTGTTCTAGTTTTGCTATACGTGAATTTTAAATTCACCTATCAATTTAGTGGAATTAATCAGCAAATTGCCGCACTAGATTCTAATCAGTCAGAATTAAAACAAGTTTCAGAGCAGCTGTTAAGTTCTAAAAGTCAAGTATCTAATCTTACTAATGCTCCTATAGTGGCTCTGCCTGTAGTAGCAACTCAACAAGAACAGCCATGCCAAGCGTTATTACATTTTACTCAAGGCTATTATCAAATGCGTTTGCAAGCAGAGCAAGGCGAAAATTTTAATAGTAAGTTATTAGAATTAAATGAATATGTGGTTAGTATAGTTGAAATAAATAATAATTTATCAGCTTTATCTTCTCTGGCTTCTAAAAATATAGAAGATAGTTATTTAGCAGATGAATTTAATAATTTGGTAAGAGACTTATATGGTAATGAATATTCAAACAGTCTTTGGCGTAATTATCTTAAGAAGCTGATTTTCATTAGGCCAATTGGTGAAAGAGCTATTGAAAAGGGTGGAATGGATAAAGAAATTATACTAGCTGAATATGCTTTAGCTCAGAAAAACTTTATCGATGCTAATAGTCATTTAGAAAACTTATCTAAGTATTTAGAAGCAGGCAATTTAAGAAAATTACAAGAAATACAATTAATATTACAAAATAAATTGGCAATTAAAGAAGCTTTTATCAGCTTGGATCAGTTATTGGCTAAGCAGTATAGTTGCAGTATAGTGGTGAGCAAATAAGTATGCGGATTATATTATATCTTTTAGTATTAGTGATTTTACTCGGTGCGATATGGGTTCCTTTAAGTGGTGAAGAGCAAATTATTGTTGAATGGTTTGGTTATCATTTAGAAGTTTCAGCAATATTAGCTATTCCGTTATTACTAGTATTTTTTTTAGTTGCTTTTCTTATCACCTATTTTTTAATTTTTTTAAAAAATATTCCTAGTTCATTGCATAAATATTATCAAGAAAAGCAAAACCACCAAGATCTATTATTATTGCTAAGCGGATTTGCTGAATTATATAGCGATGATCTAAGTAAGATGAAACAAATATTAAAAAAAGTGAATGTTGCCCGAGATAATCAGCAGATGCAATTAATTAAACCATTATTATTATTATTTATTAGTAAATGTAATGAAATTCAGTATAAGAATAATAAGGACTATGAAGAAGATCTAGAAGATTCATATAAGCAGTTACTTGACGCTGATAAAATGAAGATGATTGCCTTAAATGGGCTGATAAGTTTGAGAATGGATCAAAAAAGATATCATGAAGCGTTAATTTTCGCAGAAAAGGCTTTTGCTTTGCAAGCGAAAACAGATTGGCTATTAAAAGATTTAATCGAGATTTATACAGAATTAGAGCTTTATGATAAAGCTGAAAAAACAATTAATAAAGCAGCCAGTTATGATTTTATTAACAAAAGCGAGAGTAACGTTTTGTTAGTAGCCAATTTTATTAACCATGCTAACTACTGCATCACTCATTCAAAAGTTAGTGAAGCAACTAATTTATTAGAAAGAGCGTTAAAAATTGATCCTGATAATATCGATGCAGTTATTATTTTAGCTAGATTTTATGTTCAAGACAATGATAGAAAGGCTGCCTACAAAGTTATAGAAAAAGCATGGAAAAAAGCTCCATCGATTGAGCTGGCTAAATTTATGCTTAGTCTCCACCAAGATTATCCTTTAAATAAAAAAGTTCAATTGTTAGAAAAAATAATAAGTTTAAGTCCAGAAGCTGAAGAAGGTTATATAGTGTTAGCTGAATTATTTGTTGAAGAAAATATGTTAGTTCAGGCTAGAATAATAATGGACAAGCTGTTAGAGTTACACGCTCCTAATTATAATATAAGCAAGTTAATGGCTTTAATTGAAACTAAATCTCAGAATAAACATGCAGTAATAATAAATTGGCTCAATAAATTATGATTAATCAGGTGTTAGATTACAACTTTAGCAATCCGTATCTACTTAAAGAAGCTCTCACTCACCCAAGCATATCCGTTATTAGAGATAAATATAATGCTAATATAATTAATTATGAACGGCTAGAATTTTTAGGAGATTCAGTATTAAATTTAGTAATAGCTGAATTACTAATGAAACAATTTCCTGAGGAAGATGAAGGAAAACTAGCTAAAAGAAGAAGTAGTTTAGTAGCTGGAGAATTCTTAGCTAGCTTAAGCCATGAAGTTGGTTTAGGTTTACTGATGGAGATGACAAACGCAGAAGCAAAATTAGGCGGTAGAGAAAACGACCATAATCTAGAAAATGTTTTGGAAGCGGTAATTGGAGCGATATATTTAGATTCTAGCTTAGATGCTGTCAAGTCAGTTATTCATAGATTATGGCAACCTTTTATTGATTCTATGATAGAAGTTCCCACTGATCCTAAAAGTAAATTACAAGAAATTTTGCAAAAAGATGGCCATCCATTGCCTAAATATGAATTAATTGAATCAGCTGGACCGGGGCATATGTTAACCTTTAAAATGAAATTAAAAATTCCAGGTTTTCAAGAAGTTATCGGTGAAGGAAAATCAAAACAACAAGCTGAAAAGCAAGCAGCAATTTTATTGCTAGCTCAAATAGAGAAAAAATAATATGACTAAAGCAGCCTTCGTAGCCATTTGTGGTTCACCTAATGTTGGTAAATCAACTATCTTAAATCATATTATGGGTAGCAAACTTTCCATTGTTAGCCCTAAAGTGCAAACCACTAGAACTACCTTGAAAGCAATCCATAATCAAGGCGATACTCAATTGGTATTTGTCGATACTCCGGGTATTTTTACACCCACGAGGCTGCTTGAAGAAGCTATAGTTAAAACAGCTTGGTCAGGTTTACAAGGTATCGATATAGTGTTATTGGTAGTTGATGCGGTGAGGGGGATGTGTCTTGATAGTCAACATATTTTAGCTAAATTAACGCAGCAAAAAATTCAGCCGATTCTTCTTTTAAACAAAAAAGATTTGGTGACTAAAGAGAAGCTTAATAGGTTAATAGAAGAATATAAAGATAAAGGCTTTAAGGAAATTATTACAATTTCAGCGATAAAAGATGAAGGTGTAGAAGAGTTATTAAATTATTTAGTAACCCAAGCACCTGAGGCTGAATGGTATTTTCCAGAAGATCAACTAACAACAGCGCCATTACGCGTTTTAGCTTCTGAGATTACTCGAGAAAAGTTATTTTTAAACCTTTCTGATGAACTGCCTTACAACTTAACTGTTGAAACAGAATCATGGGAAGAGCAAAAAAACGGTAGCATTAAAGTTAATCAGTTGATTTTTGTAGCTCGTGATACTCATAAACAAATTATCCTTGGCGCTAAAGGACAAATGATTAAGAAAATTGGTATGTTAGCAAGGCAAGAAATTGAAGAATTAACTGGCTGCAAAATCCATTTATTCTTATTTGTAAAAGTTAGAGAAAATTGGTTTAGTGACCCTGAACGTTACCATTATCTTGGTATGGAAAAGCCCAGCAAGCCAAATAAGCCCAATAAACATAAATAAACACAAGGCAGAAATGAATTCTGCCTTGTACCGATTAGTATTAGGCGTCGTTATCAAAAAAGCTTAAGTCTAAATCTGACTCTTCCCCACTTAAAAGATCACCTGCTTTAATAAGTGAAGCGATATCCACGTTTGGTGTATTGTTTGGCGCATGATTTTCATCATCTTCAAATAAGGTAGCTAATCTATTAGCAGTTATAGGAGTGGCTGGTTGTTGCATATAAGCTCTATCGATAGTACCAAGAGGCGTTCTAGTTTGAGGTAATGTTAAAGGTGTTGCAGGAGCGGCAACTTCTATATTAACTGCTGCGTCTTCCACTACGTCAACTGCTACGTCTTCTACTACTACGTCAACATCGTCTAACATTGTTGCTAATTCAGCAAAATAAGCTTCATCATCAATGCTATCTTCATTACTTTCAAGACGTGAACGTTTTGAATCTCTTGAGTCATTACTTTCTTCGTCAGATGAATGAGGATTAATGCCGTTTTCAATCATAGCATCATTGAATTTATGATTTAATGCACTTTCATCAGCTGTACGTTTTAAGCTTCTATGTAAATTGCTATACATAGCATAGTCATCTTCATCTTCATCTTCATCCTCATAATAATCACTAGAAGTTGCCACAGGGCTCATTGATCTAGTAGATTGTACTAAATCTTGATTTGGGTATGGCATAAATTCATCATCATAATCGTCATTTTCAGTTTGATTTAAATGATTATGGCCATATCCATGTATGCTCATGCCATTTAAATCACCTAAAGATGAATTAGAGCTTAAGCTATGTGCTGCTGATGAGATGTAGCTTATTCCAGTTGTATTAAATGACGTAGAGTTGTTTGAAGATGCTACAGAATGAAGAGTAACAACATTATGTTGTTGGACGCCTAACATTAAAGTTCCACCATTAGCTACGTGAGGAGGAGTAACAAAAACTCCTTGAGCATTATGCTGTTGAGCGCCTAACATTAAAGCTCCACCATTGGCTACATGAGGAGGAGTAACAAAAACTTCTGGAGCTACTTGCGGAGGTGTATTAAACGCAGGCTGAAGATTAACTACAGGTATTCCAGCTCCAATTACTAGATTTCCACCAGGCTGATTAGCGGCATTATCTGGTTGAATTAACTGAGGTTGAGGTTGTTGATCTCCTAATGGATTAATGTGACGTGGTGGAGTAAAAAAAAAGCCGTTTTTCATAATGTTCTCTCTTGCGCTGTATGGTTTTAATTATTTTATTAATTAATAATACCTTAATAAATAATACATCTTCTCATTATAAATATGAGATTGCAATATTAATAATTCCATTACAAAGAGAACGCAAGCAAATAATGAATAATAATTAATATTTTTTAATTAAATAC
>CANDYO010000038.1 GCA_947424995.1 Rickettsiales bacterium
GATCTAAATCTAGATAGTAAATTTATACCTTATGATATTAGATATTAGATATTAATTTTTAACTACATACTAGCTAAGCTATCAGTAGCTGCCTTAGTAGCGATCAAGATGATGCTGGATAGTTATATTTATTTTACAAAACCATACGCTTGAGTTAAAATAGTTAGACCCATAAAACTAATAATATGAATAGGTTTAATAAAAATATCTATGACAATACTCAAATCAAAGACATTTAATAATTTATCTTTATCCAAAGAGTATTTTTATTTTGCTGCTATTGTTACAACTTTAATTATCTCATCTCTTTTATGGTTATTATGGTACTCATATACTAATTTAGAAAAAACAAGAGAACATAGATATATTTTAGAAGCCAATAGAATCGAGAGCACTTTAGACGATTCGTTTCTTTATATTACCAATTTTGTAAAATTCATTGGTCAAAAAATATCAAGCTTAGACTCTCCTAATGCTAAAAACATAGCTTCGCTATTACAGACTAAAGTCGACACTAGTCAAATAAAGGAAAATATTCTACCTTGGACCTTATTTGAGTTCGTCGATTCTAATGGTTACGCAATAGCTAGCACCCTAGGTATAAGTCAACCTCCTCTAAAAGTTGATACAGAGAGAAGAAGTTGGATAAAAACAGCTCGTAGTAATCCTTGGACTTTAAAATTATCAGAACCAGATATTGGCATAGTTAGTGGTGAATACATTATCCCAGGTGGTTATGGCATTACTGGTAGTAATGGTGAATTTCTAGGTATTATATCTATTGGATTTAATATTAATAAATTGAAGAAAAAAATTCAAAGCTCATTAATCTCGAAACAAACTCAATTTATTGTCCTTACTGAAATTTTTAAAATTATAGTCAGCTCTTCAAATGATAAAGATAGCCTTAATAACCTAGTTAAAAGTCTAAAAATAAGCGGTCTTAATAAAACATATTCTAATAAATTACCTTATATTATTAAGCAAGACAATATTGTTTATAGGCATTATAAAATAACTAAACCTTATAATTATATTATCTTGGTTGGAGAAACCAATGAATTCATGCAAGAAGAACTAGAACAGCTAGTTGTTCCGCAAATCATTAAAACCCTTGTCTTGGGCATCGCTTTCCTTATTCTTTTATATTTTTTCCGCATAAAAGTTGTTAATCCTATGCGTTTATTATCAGAGCGAGCAAAAATGCTTTCTCAAGGTAATCTTGATATAGAAATGCCAAAAGTAAATAGTAGTGAGGCTGCCGCCTTGGTTGAAGCTTTGGAAATGGTTAAAGGCGCCTTTCAACGAGAATATCTTGCTCAAGCGCAACTTGCTGAAGCAAATCTTCGAATTAACTCAATTAATGTAGAATTAGAAAACAAAGTAAAAATTAGAACTGCTGACTTAGAAAAAGCCCTAGCTTCTAAGACAGAGTTTCTTAACAATATGAGTCATGAAATTCGCACTCCTGTACAAGGATTTACCATCATTTCTGAAGGATTAGTAGAACATTGGAGTAGCTTTGATGACGATAAAAAACTCACCTTCGCTACTCAAATAGCAAGTAGCGCCAAACGACTTGCTGCTTTATTGAATAATTTATTAGATTTATCCAAATTTAATGCCGATAAAATGCTAATGTATTTTCATCAAATGGATTTAAACCTAACTATAGATAATATCATTGAAGAATGTAATATTTTATATCTCAATAAAAAGTCAGTAAAAATAGAGTTTAATAGATCTGAAAATGCTCATCTAATAGGAGATGAAGAACGAATAGGTCAAGTTTTACGTAACCTTTTTATTAATGCAATTAAGTTTAGCAAAAATGATAGCATAATAATTACCTCTCTAGAAAATACCAACGAAGGTTTGCATTTCACAATAACCGATAAAGGTATTGGTATTCCAATAAATGAACTAGAAGCAATATTCGATCCATTTACCCAAAATACCCGTACTAAAACTACAGCTGGTGGTACTGGTTTAGGCTTAAGTATCTGCAAACAAATTATTGAAGCTCATAACGGGAAAATTTGGGCAGTTAATAATCTAAAGGTTGGCTCTAGCTTTCACTTTATTATCCCAACTACTCAAAGTGGTAATAACAATATTATTTAGTCTATGAGTATCCTTAACAATATTTGAGCTAATGCTTATAATAATGATAACTGTTATTTTTTAAGCAGATAAATCGAAGAATGAACGATATTCAGAGATAGCATGACGATCAGTCATGCAAGCGATAAAATCACAAATAATAATAGCTTTGTCTTTGTCGCTTGCAGCTTTGTCAATGCGCCAATTAGTTGGCAGGCAACCAATATCATTCATATAGAGGTTAAATAACTCTTTGATCACTCTTTTGGCTTTATTGGCCATTCTACTGACACTATAATGAGTATACACCTTACTCATCAGAAATTTTTTAATCTCTTGATGATATAATTCCATTTCACTTGAAAATTTTACTAATGGATTTTTGAGCAGACGTACATCTTCTTGAGTTTTAATCGAAAAATTTTCGATATTATTTTTAGTGGTCTCGATAAGATCCATTATCATCATATTTTTCATTCTTTGTACAGCTAAATGAACCAATTGATCGTCTTCTAATTGAGGATATTCAAACTTCACCTGATCAATTAAATTACCAAACAAGCTAACGCTACGTAATTGCTCTATACTCAACAGCCCTGCCCTAAAACCATCATCGATATCATGATTATTATAGGCAATATCATCAGCAGATGAAGATACTTGAGCTTCAAGGGATGGATAATTCTTTAAATCTAAATTATGCCTTGTTGAATAATCAATAATTATTTTTGAAGGATGAAGCAACGGGCCATTATGCTTAGCGATGCCTTCGATAGTTTCCCAACTTAAATTAAGACCATCAAATTGAGGGAATTTATTTTCTAGTTTAGTTAATATTTTTATGGTATGAGAATTATGATCAAAATTTTCACCAAATTCTTGCATCGCCTCATTTAAAGCAGCCTCTCCAGCATGTCCAAAAGGCGCATGACCAAGATCATGAGCTAAAGTTAAAGTTTCAGCTAAATCCGCTGAAGTCTGAAGGCTATTACTAATTATACGAGCGATTAATGCAGCTTCTAGGCTATGGGTTAAGCGATTTCGATAATGATCTCCTTCATGATTAACAAATACCTGAGTTTTATATTCAAGCCTGCGAAACGCAGTTGATTCAATAATTCTACTTTTATCTAACTCAAATGCAGAATATATTGGCGTAATATCACTCTCAAAACATAGTCTTCCTTTTGATTTTGAAGGGATACAAGCAAAACTTGCTAACATTTTTGATCCTATTATTTATAATGCTTTAATCTATATTATAGGATAAAGTTATCTTTGTCCTTTGCTTTTATATAGCAGGCTAAAATTAGTAAATTATTAATACAAACTTAGTATAATGCGTAGAATCAAACTAATTGCTTAAGGAAACTCTATGAAAGTTATTGGGAACTTATTAGGACTAAAAAAAGCTCTTAAAAAAAAGGATCTGGATGTAATAAAAGCTATCCCTATAGAAATATTACCAGTAGCAGAAGCATCATATGATAAATCAGCTAAAAAAGAGTTGCAAGCCTCAATGGGTAATTCTGGCAAGATGTCTGCTACCCATTTAAAAATACCAGAAGAGTTAATAATAGCTAAAGATAATTATAGAAATAATGGAACCACTGAGACAAGAGAACAATTACTAAATGCTATGATCAATCAAGCTTTACCAATCATAGAAGAAATCACTTCTTTAAAAAAAGGGTTAGAAGCCAGTAATCAAGTATGCCCCAATTTAGACCGATATATAAGTGTGGTGAAAGCTCAACTTGGTTATAACGCAGCTGGTAATAATACTTTATTGTTAGGCAGCGCAATACTTAGATTGAATGACATAGAGAAAAACACTAAAACCAAGGTGCAAACACCTAGCATATCAAAAAATGAACTAGATGCCAATATATCTAGGATATTAAGTCCAACTGGTCTTATAAAAGAAGAGATCCAAATCTTCGATCAAGAGAAATATAATAAACTTAAGTCAATTCATAAATTTTTAGCTACAGTTAAATTTGATCCTTCTGGTAGAAAGTCTATAGCTGAAGTTACAAAAAACTTCAATGCAAAAAAGGGCGACACGCTAAACCGATAAAGGATTAATCGAGTCTTCTCGTTTTATTAGAAGAGTTTTTCTGACTGCGCTGTTCTTCCAATTTATGTTTAAAAGATTTTTTAGGACTACTATCATCAATAATACTTTCAAAAGTAGTATGAGAATCTCCGTCACTTAAAGGATCTTTAATATATTTTTTATATAGAATTATATTAATAGCATCTATAAATTCAAGATTTTCGCTATTAACTTTTTGTTCATTAAAATGAGCTGGGTTAGTAATATCAAATTCGATTACTCTCTCTTTTAATATTTCAAAAAATTTATCATAATTAACCTGGTTATCTTCTCCTTTTGCTGCAATATAAGCACCAATCGTGTCCATTGGATGGCTTGGAAAAATTATTGCCATTTCAATTATTGCCATTTCCTGTAGCTCATATTGTAGTCGCTCAATGTTTTCTATGATTACATCTTCAATTTGTTCTTCTTGAAGTGGCGTTTTTTCAGAGATGCCTAATCTTTGGGTAAGCTGCTTTTTTATGTCTTCATTGTTTAAAAAATCATTTCCATATGCTTCCCTAAGATTATCTAAACATAGCCTGATAACTTTTCTCATTCTAGGTATATCAATGTTAGAGCTACTTTGATAAAGATCTGCAGCAAAATCAATGCCTTGAAAGAGATTAGAACTATACATTCCTGATACTCCAAGCATAGTATTTCTAATGTCAGTAGCTGTTCTAGGTGCTGTTACAGTTGACTTTGTGTTTAAAAGAAAATCTCTTTTAATATAATAAGAAAGCGCACGTCCATTATCAATTCTAGCAATATAACTATTACCATCTTTATCTTCTCTGATACCTACGTTACCTGAATGAAAGTCGTAATCTCCAATTAAAACATTAGCTATAAAAAAATTAGCAAATCCATTTGATTTCTTGATCCGTTCATTTCTTTCTCTTGATGGTATATTACGAAGTGTAGTAAAATTTGGAATAAACTTAGACATTAAGCTAACACTGCCATTACTCGCTCTATATAAACGCAATTTTGGCGAATTTTCTCCCATAATTAAATTACTTAAATTGGTGCCAATATATTCGCAAATTTCTTCTCCCTTATATCCACCGTCTTCTCCGCCATTTTTTTTAAGCCAAGTATTTTTATGTTTAAGAATATTGCTATCCCTGTTATTTTTGGAGATTTTTTTTACCAACGCTCCATCTGTTATTCCATCTGGCTTTTCTCCTTGATAGGTGATTGGTCTATGTTTAACATAACCCACTTTTTCATCAAGGTAAGCATTTTCTACAGCTTTATAATAATGAAGAGGAAAATGTTGTTTAATATTATCTAAAATTGCTTCATAAGCTTCAGGTTTATAGTGGGATGCTGTTAGCGTCTCCGTTAGTCTACCAGGATTAGCATTATGCATCATATTTTTATACATATTTAAGGTATTTAGTATATCATCGCTTTGTAAGCTTATTAACTCTTTACGGACCTCTTGTTGCTTGAATTCTACTGACGCAGAAAATTCTAACTTTTCTATTGTTTTTGGAGCTGTGTATTGTTTATTTGTGGTTTTCATAAAGCTGGTCTATTAAATGTTAGTTTAAAAAGGTTATATTATTAAAATTAACAAATAGTTAATTGTTAACAGCAATAAGTTTAGCCTTGAATAAACCTATCTAATTAGTAGTATAAAAGATTAGTTATTTTAAGGTTTAAAGCAGTGCTAATAATCAAACGCCACCGTAATATAATATCTATCTCATTGGCAATCTTAATTAGTTTATTTGCTAGCTATTTATTGCTGGTAACCCCTCCTCTTCTATCCGATGTAAGCTTCTCAAGGGTGCTTTTAGATCGCCATGGTCAGTTGATGCGTATCTCCTTATCAAAAGATGATAAATATCGCTTATACGCTCCAATCGATGAGATCCCTCTTCAATTAAAGCAAAGCGTGTTATTATATGAAGATCAATATTTTTATCAGCATTTTGGAGTAAATCCGCTTTCTTTGCTAAAGGCATGCATTAGTACTTATTTTTCCAACAATAGAAGAATAGGTGGTTCAACCATAACCATGCAACTAGCTAGACTAAAATTTTCTATTAATTCTAATAATTTACTAGGTAAACTAGAACAAATAATTAAAGCTATTCAGCTTGAAATTCATTATTCAAAAGATGAAATTTTAGAAAGCTATCTGAACCTAGTTCCTTATGGTGGAAATATTGAAGGCGTTAGAGCAGCTAGCCTTATTTACTTTAATCGTGATCTAAATAATTTGAACCTTCTTGATAATTTAAGTCTAGCCGTTATTCCACAAAACCCACTAAAGAGATCACCTAAATCCACTCAAGCAAAAAAAGCAGCAGAAGCTAGAAAACAGCTATTTATCAGATGGATAAAGAAAAACCCTCAAGATAAAATATATGAGCAGCTTTTTAATTTACCAATAATTTTTCAAGCTAATTTACCTTTCATTGCTCCGCATTTTACTTTGAATATGCTTGCTCAGAACCAAAAACAACAGGTTCATTCTACTCTCGATAAAAATTTACAAATCATTCTTGAAAGACAGATTGAAACTTATATTCAAGGATTAAAAGAATATGGAGTTAATAATGCTTCAGCCCTTTTAATTAATTTTACTACTATGGAAGTTTTAGCAAGCGTTGGTTCGGCCAACTTTTATAATATTAATATTGATGGGCAAGTCAATGGCACCAAAGCAAAAAGATCTCCTGGTTCCACACTCAAACCTTTTATCTATGCTTTAAGTTTTGACCAAGGGATTATTCATCCATTAACTCTACTGAAAGATATGCCTGATCAATATGGCAATTATATGCCAGAAAATTTAGATGGTAACTTTATCGGTCCAATTAGCGCCAAAGAATCGCTCATAAGAAGTCGTAATATTCCGGTATTATATCTTACTTCTAAACTTACTAATCCTGATTTTTATCAATTTTTAAGCAAAGCTCAAATAACTAAATTAAAGCAGCCGGAAACATACGGGCTTTCAATAGCTCTAGGTAGTCTAGAAGTTAATATGGAGGAATTGGTAAAACTCTACGCGATGCTGGCTAATTTGGGTGAATATAAGCAATTAAAGAATGTTATTACCGCTGATACCAATAATAATGATAATAATCGCTTACTATCCAAAGAAGCTTGTTATTTAATTTTGGATATTTTAAAAGATGTTCCAAGGCCAGGTCTTAATTATAATTTAGCTAGCAAAAACGCCTCTACTATTCCTATATACTGGAAAACCGGTACTTCCAGTGGTTATCGAGACAGCTGGGCAGTAGGAATATTTGGCAAATATGTGCTAGCTGTTTGGATTGGAGATTTTAAGGGAACCAGTAGAGGATCATTTATTGGCTTCAAAACAGCAGCGCCTCTATTTTTTAATATTATCGATGCTATTTTAACTAAAACAAAAAATAATGATATATTACTGGGTAAAGCCAAAGAGCTTAAACTCATTAAATTAAAAGCTTGCGCTGATACTGGAGATATTAATAATGATCTCTGCCCTGTTAAAAGCGAAACTTGGTTTATTCCAGGAGTTTCGCCAATTAAATCCACTGATATTTATCGTAAAATTTTAGTTAATAATAAGACTGGTAAACAAGTATGTAAATATCACCCTAGCACCACTCATTATAAAGTAGTTGAATTTTGGCCAAGTGATTTAAGTAACCTATATAAAAAAGCTGGCATTAGTAAAGCCCCTCCTCCAGTTTTATCCAGTAATTGTAAGGATTTTATTAGTTTTACTAAAAAACCTGAGATCACTTCGCCTTTAAAAAATGTTACTTATACTTTAACTAAGGAAAGTAAAATTATTTTTAAAGCTATAGTCGATGCAGAAGTTACTGAAGTTTTTTGGTTTGTTAACGAGCAATTAGTTGGAAAGTCTGCGCCTAGCCAAGATTTTGTATGGCTTGCTAAACCTGGAAAATTTATTGTTCAAGCCGTTGATAACTATGGTAAAAGCAGCTCTAGGGTGATGATAATTGAGAATTAAAGGGAAAAACTGTTATATGAGCTAAAATTCTAAATCACGCGAGGCCGTCACTCTTGGACGAGAGCAAGCTAAGTCCGAGAGTCCTGTTGAATTCTCTTTTACTTATGTTCGTCACTTAAGGTTTTTAAGAGATTTAATCTGGATCCTCATCCTAGCCTTCGCCTGCGGCTTCGGCGGACAAGGATGACGTATCTACTCTAAAAATATTCAATTATTACTGAAGATTGGTATAATACCGTCGAGCAAAACTTAAAAAATTTATTGTTCAAGCCGTCGATAACTATGGTAAAAGCAGTTCTAGGGTGATGATAATTGAGACTTATTTGCATGATATTAACTGATTTTTAATATATCTCGTGTTACTTTAAGAAATGCTTATAGTATTTTAATGCTTATAGTATTTTTTAATTTTTTACAAGGGAGTTTTAATTTTATGTCATATATCTCTGGTTTTCAAACAGATGGGTCATATATTGATCTAGGTTCAGACGTTATAGCGCAGCTATCCAAACTTATTTTTTCTTCCGATGCGAAGGAAACGCCTATTAGTTGTAATGCTATATTTAGCAAAATACGAATAACAGAAGAAAGTGGTACAGTAATTGGAATAAAAATTAATTCAGAATCAATCTCAAAATGTGTAAATGATTTTTTAAATTGCTTAACGAGTCAAGACTGTTCATTTAGTGGTAGTGATGCTACTTTTTTAAGTACTACTATGGCTTGTAAAGATTTTCTTGATAATTAACTTCTGCGGAGGCGAATGCACTTGCCCTTCCTCTTTACCAGATTGTAATCCATCTGGTGTATGTACTCTTTACCCTATTATGTACTAGTGGTAGTGATGGCTAAAACTTTTTTGGTCATGCTTAAAAAATATTGTTCAAACAGTTAATAATTATAAAAAAAGCAACTCAAGGGTGATAATTATTGAAAATTAAGAGTTATGCGTCATCCCTGACGAAAGCGCTTAAAAAGCGCTGGAGATCAGGGATCTTATGAGAAAGAAAAACCCTAAGATCCCCGGTCGCGCTGCCTTCGGCAGCTTGCCAGGGATGACGCGTAACTCTATTAGTCCTACTTAAACCCGTAAACCAATTCTACTTCAATAGTTGGAGTCTTACCAACTTCTTGCTTTAATGTTTTGCGCAAAGCGGTGCGAACAGCGTTTTCAACTACATCGCTGCGTTGTTTTTTCTGAGCCACTGTTTCCATTAAGCCTTCTAAAGCTTTGTGAACTTCCTTAGCCATCTTAGTGATAATCACTCCATCTTCTTCCATATCAAGCACACCTGGCGCTCTGATAACTGGCGGCATAATCATTTGGTTTCTATCATTTAAAATTAATACGATAAAAACTACCCCCGATTCTTGTAAGCGACGACGCATTTTTAAAATGCTTGAAGTGCCAGGAAGTAAAAAATTACCATCAAGTCCTAGATAACCAGACTCAACTTTGTCAATTACTTTAGTAGGACCTGGAGCAAGTTTCACTACATCACCATTAAGCACTTGTACAGTTTCAGGAACTCCCCAAGATTTGGCCAGATGTATATGTTCATGAATATGCATTAATTCACCATGTACGGGCACTGCAATTTGCGGGCGGATCAATTCATACATTAGTTTAAGCTCCCCTCTTGAAGGATGGCCAGAAACATGGACAAAATGTTCTTTTTCAGTAAACACTTCTATTTGCTGAGCAATCAATTGATTTAGTAATCTAAAAATTTTCTTTTCATTACCTGGAATAATTTTCGAAGAAAATATTATCGTATCTCCAGGTGATAACTTAAGCTGCGGATGAGCATTATTTGCCATCTTGGTTGTAGCAGCCATTGGCTCACCTTGACAACCGGTGGACATAACTAATAATTTTTCACGCTTGATATTGCCCATTTGATCAGGACGCATTACCGGCGGAATATCTAGTAAATAGCCGCTAGCTTGAGCTGCTTCAAGGATTCTCCATAAACTTCTACCAGCCATAACTACTCTTCTTCCAGCTGCTTCAGCAGCTCTTAAAATAGTTTCAATTCTAGCAACATTAGAAGCAAAAGTAGTAACTACTACCATCTTTTTACAGCCAGAAACTAGCTCGATTATACTTTTTCTTAAATCACCTTCAGAACCTGAGAAAGTATCATTAAACACATTGGTAGAATCACCAATCATAGCTAAAACGCCTTCATCACCTAATTTACGAAGAAAGGCTTGATCATTAGGATTACCAATTAAAGGATCATGGTCAAATTTCCAATCACCTGTATGAAAAACATTACCTAAATCTGTACGAATCATTAAAGATTGCATTTCAGGAGTTGAATGGCTTAAAGGTACAGTTTCAATAGAAAAAGGACCAATTTGAGTGATGCTTTTTTCATCAATCTCGATAATTTTTATTTCTTTAGCGAAAGAGGTTTCTTTCAGTTTAGCTCTTAAAAAATTAGCAGTGAATTTAGTGGTATAAATCGGACAACCTAATTCTTTCCATAAATATTGAACTGCACCTAAGTGATCTTCATGAGCATGAGTTAAAACAATACCTAACAATTTATCTTTTTGCTTACTGATATAGTTAAGTTCAGCTACCATTAGATCTACCCCTGGGAAATAATCATCAGTAAAACCAGCGCCTAAATCTACCATCAACCATTGACCTTGATACTGGTATAAATTGACATTCATGCCAATTTCCCCCGCTCCACCCAATGGAATAAAGATCAAATCATTTTTATGTTTTTTTATATCAAAGCTCATTTTATATCATTCTTTTTTTAAAGTTATTTGCAATTCAAGTGTACAAGTAATATATAGAATAAGTTAAACAATACAAGAAGTATAAGTTTAGAAGGGCCTTTAAGAAGTTATTGGCAATTATATAGGTGAAGAGCAAAATGCATATATTCGTTACTGGAACTGATACCAATATAGGGAAAACTATTGTAAGTAGTTGGATTTGTTTGCATACAGGTTACGATTATTTTAAACCGATTCAAAGCGGCTCTATTGAGGGTTTAGATAGCGATGCCGTAAAAAATATAGCTAACGTTCATATTCACAAAGAAACTTATATTTATAAACAACCACTTTCTCCTCATCTAGCTGCTCACCTTGAAAATAATAAAATAGAGCTTAGTAACATTCATCTTCCCAACGTACCAAATCTTATTATTGAGGGAGCTGGTGGAGTTTTAGTTCCGCTAAGTGAAGATAAGCTAATGATTGACCTGATTAAACAAACTGGCGCTTCAGTTATTTTGGTGGCTAGATCTACAATAGGCACTATTAATCATACTTTATTAAGTCTAGAAGCTTTGCGAGCACGAGATATTCCTATTTTAGGAGTAATTGTAAATGGAGCACCTAATGAGAGTAATAACCAGGCAATAGAATTTTACGGTAAAATAAAAGTGCTAGCAGCTATCCCTCTATTAAAAGAAGTAAGTAGAAATTCACTATTCCAAATGGATTGCTCGTTAATAAAAAAAATCTTAGAATCATGATTCTAAGAATAAATACATAGATTTAGATAATGTAGACTTAGTATGAGTAAGCTTTTACAAGGATATTTTGCTTGAAGTTTTTGTTATTAACGTTATTTTAAGTAATTGTAGTTATAATTACTTAATAATGAATACTACAAATTATTTAAGGAATCATAAATGACCAAATTTCTTTCGATCTTAGTAACAATACTAACTATTGGCTCCGCTGTTACAGCTAATGGAGCAAAATCAGCAGTACAGTCTCAAATTCAAAGTGAGTTTGGCAATTGCTATAATAAATTTCAAACTGATCTAGCTTATTGCCAACCATCCATATGTTATTATCCAGATTTAACTGATTCAAAAGCATGGAGAGCCCAAGCAATTAGAGGCATTGTTAATGAAAAATGCTATGTTATTTATTATTCTTATGTTGGTGATAAAACTGTTGGAGACCCTGATCATTGCTATTACACAAAAATGCAAATGAATATCCTAACCGATTATTATAGAAATCTATTCCAAACAAATTCAGTTATAGAAAGCATAGATTTAAAAGATAAAATTAATGAGTTTTCTGCTTATTATAACTCCTGTAAAAAAATGCCTAAAAAAGAAGACCAAAAGCAAAAATAGGATGGACTTAAAAATTCAAGCTAAAATCAGCCTATTAATAGGAAAACTTCAAGAACATCATTTGGATGGATTCTTAGTCCCTTCTAATGATGAATTTCAAAGCGAATATGTTCCAGAGCATTTAAATCGTTTAAAGTTTATCACTGGTTTCTCTGGATCTAATGGACTTGCTTTAATCACTTCTACTCAAAATTTATTTTTTACTGATGGCAGATATCTTTTACAAGCCGAGCAAGAATTGGGTGATTTTTTTGAAATTCATAATCTAACTGATTTGTTTGATAAACTACCTAAATGTAAAATAGGTTACGATCCAAAACTACATACAGCAAGCAACATAGAGCGCTATAAAAACTTTAGTCTATCCCCTTCTCCAAATCTAGTTGATTTAATTTGGCATGATAAAAATGAGCAAGCCTTAAGTCAAATATTTGCTTATCCTCTTAAATACGCTGGCGAAACCTCTTTTAACAAGATAGAAAAAATTAAAACTTATCTACAAAAAGATAATATAGATGCACTAATTATAACTGACCCTAGCAGCATTTGTTGGTTACTTAATATCCGCGCTCACGATATCGCTTATAACCCCATTTTGCTTTCATATTTGATTTTTCACCAAGATGGCAAATTAGAATTATTTTCTAATGCTCCTGAAGTCGTAAATGCTAACTGTTACTCTTTAGATAAATTCGCTGAACGCTTAAAATTACTCAAAGATAAAAAAGTTCAGCTTGATCCTGATTCTGCTTCAATTTTTATTAGCAACCATTTCAATAAACCTATTTTAAAACAAGATCCTTGTTTACTTGCCAAGGCATGTAAAAATAATCTTGAAGTAAGCCAAGCAAAAAGGATCCATGTAATCGATGGAGTAGCAGTTAGTAAATTGCTTTATTGGTTAGATAAAAATCATGCTAACCAAAGCGAAATAAGCGTCGCTGACAAATTACTTGAATTTCGAAGCCTTCATCCAGATTTTATCTATCCTAGTTTTCCAACCATTGCTGGCTTTGCTGCAAATGGCGCAATTATTCATTATAATCCTACCGCAGAAAGCAATAAAGCTTTAACTGACAATGGCCTATTCTTACTTGATTCTGGTGGTCAATATTTTGGTGGCACTACTGACATCACTCGAGTTATTCCAATTGGCAAAGCAACTTACCTGCAAAAATTTGATTTTACTCTAGTTCTTAAAGGCCATATAGCTCTTGCTAATTGTTCCTTTCTTAATGGAACTAGCGGTGCGGACTTAGATATATTAGCTCGTTATTTTTTATGGCAACATGGTAAAAATTATGCTCATGGCACCGGCCACGGAGTTGGTAATTGCTTAAATGTTCATGAAGGTCCACAAAGAATTAGTAAATTCGGCCTTTGTCCTTTAAAGCCAGGGATGATTATCTCTAACGAACCTGGATATTATAAAAATGGTGAATATGGTATTAGAATCGAAAATTTGCTACTTGTAAAAAACTTAACAAACGGCTATCTTGGGATGGAAACCTTAACTCTAGCGCCAATAGATAAAAGACTGATTTTATCTGGGCTGCTTTCTGTTGATGAGAAAAAATGGTTAAACCAATATCACAAAAAAGTATATAATAAGTTATCTCCGCATTTAAATGCACAAGAAAAATCATGGCTTAAATCTAAAACGGTAGCATTATGACTCAAACCTGGAACTTACCTACTCACAATAATCAAAATAAGAAAGTTGCTTATATTAACGCAAGACTTGTTGATCCATTAACTGGTCTTGATAGCAAAGGTGAATTACTAACTATTGGCGATAAAATAGCTGATTTTGGTGCTAATATTTTTGCCGGATCTATTCCAGCTGATGCTACTGTAATTGATTGTAAAAATCATATTTTAGCTCCAGGACTTATTGATCTACAAGTTCATTTTCGTGAACCAGGCCAAACTCATAAAGAAGATATTCATACTGGTAGTAAATCTGCAGCTGCCGGCGGAATAACTACTGTTGTATGTCAGCCGAATACTAAACCTACTATTGATAACGTTGATATTCTAGATCTAGTTCATTATCGCGCTCGTGAAAAATCTCATGTAAACTTAAAAGTATATGCTTGTATTTCTAAAGAAATGAAGGGCGAAGAATTAACTGATATGGGTAAGCTTATTGAAGCTGGCGCCGTTGGCTTTACTGACGATGGATTGCCAGTGATGAACGCTAACTTAATGCGTC
>CANDYO010000039.1 GCA_947424995.1 Rickettsiales bacterium
AAGAAATGGTGATGCCTGGAGATAACGTTAATCTTAAGGTTGAGCTAATTTCTCCGATTGCAATGAACGAAGGCTTAAGATTCGCTATTCGTGAAGGTGGTCGTACCGTTGGTGCTGGCGTTGTTGCCAAAATTTTAAAGTAAATCATTTGAGGACTTGGGGTTGTTAAAAAACTATGAACAATCAAAAAATTATTATTAAGCTAAAAGCATTTGATCATGAATTGCTAGATAAGGCTACTAAAGAAATAGTTGGTACAGTTGTTAGAACTGGTGCTGAAATATGTGGACCGATACCATTACCGAGAAGAATAAAAAGATTCACGGTAAATCGTTCTCCGCATATCGATAAAAAGTCTAGGGAGCAATTTGAAATCAGAACTTATAAGCGGTTAGTGATAATAAGTTATCCTACTCCACAAACAGTAGATGCTCTTATGAAAGTTGATCTTGCTGCCGGAGTGGGAGTGGAAATCAAACTAGTTGGAGAGCAGCAATGAGAACGGGTTTAGTCGCCAAAAAAATTGGTATGAGTGCTGTGTTTGACGAAGACGGAACAGTTACTCCTGTAACGTTGTTACAAGTAGAGAATTGTCAAGTAGTGCAAACAAAAAATAAAGAGACTGCTGGTTATTGTGCGATACAAGTAGGTACTGGTGATGTTAAGTTAAAAAATGTTACTAAGCCTTTAAAAGGTCATTTTACAAAAAATGAAGTAGCGCCAAAACATAAGTTAGTTGAATTTAGAGTTAGCGAAGAAAATTTAATCGCATCTGGAACTAATTTAACAGTGGGTCATTTTGTAGTTGGTCAGTTTGTTGATGTAACTGGAACCAGTGTTGGTAAAGGTTTTGCAGGTTGGATGAAAAGATGGGGCTTCCACGGCTTGAGAGCAAGTCATGGTGTTTCGTTAACTCACCGTTCTGGTGGTTCAACAGGTCAAAGACAAGATCCTGGTAGGGTAGAGAAGGGCAAGAAAATGCCTGGACATATGGGTGCAAGAAGAGTAACTACTCAGAATTTAAGAATTGTATTTGTTGATCAAGAAAAGAATTTAATCGGCGTTAAAGGCGCTGTACCTGGGCATAAGGACAATTATATTTTAATCAAAGACGCAGTCAAAAAGGCTTTGCCTAAAGATGCGCCATGTCCTACCTTGATCTAAGGTTTAAGTGAAATATTGATAATAATGGAGAGCAGATCAATGAAAGTTGCAGTGAGGAATTTAGATAACCAAGTAGTGAGTGAAGTCTCTCTGATGGAAGAAATCTATGGCCAAGCGATTAGGTCTGATATTTTGCATAGTGTAGTTAATTGGCAGAGAGCTAAGAAGCAAAGCGGAACGCATAAAACCAAGGGATTAAGTGAAGTTTCTGGTACTGGTAAGAAGCCTTATAAACAAAAAGGTACTGGTAATGCTCGTCTTGGTACGCTTAGAGCTCCGCAATGTAGAGGTGGAGCGGTTATTTTCGGTCCAGTTGTGCGTTCACATGCATTTGATTTGCCTAAAAAAGTAAGAAAGTTAGGCTTAAAAATAGCGCTTTCAAGCAAGTTAGCTGAACAAAAACTAATAATTATAGATAGAGCAGTTTTAAGTGAACCTAAGACATCATTATTAAACTTGAAGCTAAAAAATTTCAATGCTCGTTCTATCTTAATAATAGATGGTAATAGCGTAGATCAAAATTTTATGCGTGCTGCTGAAAATTTAATTAACATAGATATTTTACCAACAATTGGTGCTAATGTTTATGATATTTTAAAGCATGATATAGTAATGTTAACTACAGAAGCACTAAGTGCTCTAGAAGAAAGGTTACAATAATGACCAAAATAAATGTGAATTATTATGATATTATTAGAAGGCCTATGATCACTGAAAAGGCTACGGCTGCTACAGAATTAGGTAAATTCTTTTTTGAGGTATCTGTGGGTGCTGACAAACTTCAAGTTAAAAAAGCTGTAGAAGCAATTTTTAATGTAAAGGTTGTACAAGTTAACATCTCTAATTCTCAAGGTAAAAAGAAGATGTTCAGGGGTCGTGAAGGAGTAAGAAAAGCATATAAAAGAGCTATTGTTACTTTAGAGCAAGGTCAAACAATAGATTTAACATCAGGGGTATAAGATGTCTTTAAAAACATTTAATCCGACTACACCATCGCTTAGAGGAACTGTTATAGTTGACCGTTCTGCTCTGTGGAAAGGAAAGCCAGTTAAAACTTTGACTGTTGGAAAAAGCAGTACAGGTGGAAGAAATAACCAAGGTAGAATTACTTCTTGGCATAAAGGTGGTGGACATAAACAAAAATATCGTATTATCGATTTTAAGCGTAATAAGTTCGACGTAGAAGGAACAGTAGAAAGAATTGAGTATGATCCAAATCGTACTGCATTTATTGCATTAATAAGATATACAGATGATGTTTTATCGTATATTATAGCACCTCAAAAACTTGCTGTTGGTGATAAAGTATCAGCTGGCAGTAATGTAGATATCAAGCCAGGCAATGCGATGCCATTGAAAAATATTCCGATTGGAACGATTCTTCATAACATCGAAATGAAACCAGGCAAAGGTGCTCAGCTTGCTAGATCAGCTGGTTGTTATGTGCAATTAGTTGGTAAAGATGTTGGTTATGCGCAGTTAAAATTACGTTCTGGTGAACTTAGAATAGTATCGATTGATTGTATGGCTAGCATAGGGGTGGTTTCAAACCCTGATCAGCAAAATATCATGATTGGTAAAGCTGGTAGAAATAGATGGTTAGGTAGAAGACCTGTGGTTAGAGGGGTGGCGATGAACCCTGTAGACCATCCACATGGTGGTGGTGAAGGTAAAACTTCTGGTGGTAGACATCCATGTACTCCATGGGGTAAATCAACTAAAGGTAAGAAGACTCGTAAGAATAAGTTGACGTCTAAGTTTATTATTAGATCGAGACACGCAGAAAAAGGTAGAAAATAGGTAAACTATGGCTAGATCAGTTTGGAAAGGACCATTTGTTGATGGTTTTCTAATTAAAAAAGTAACAAAGATACTTACTAGTGGTAAGCGTGAAGTGGTTAAGATATGGTCGAGAAGATCAACAATTATTCCAATGTTTGTTGGAATAACCTTCATGGTTTATAATGGCAAAAAACATATACCAGTAACTGTTCGTGAAGAAATGGTTGGGCATAAGTTTGGTGAATTTTCTCCAACAAGAATTTTTAATGGCCATAGTGGCGATAAAAAATCTAAAAAATAGTGGTGATTATGAAAGCAAGAAAAGATTTCGATATGTTTAATACTTCTAGTGCAATGGCTAATAATTTAAGAGTAAGTCCTCGTAAATTAGGCTTAGTGGCTGGCTTGATTAGAAACATGCATGTTAGTAATGCATTGATTCAATTGTCTTTTTCAAAGAAGAGAATTGCTAAAGATGTTTTGAAATGTCTACAGTCTGCTGTAGCTAATGCAGAAAATAATCACAGTCTAGACATTGATAACTTATTCATTGCGGAAGTATTAGTTGGTAAGGCTATAGTGATGAAGCGTTTTAGCCCAAGAGCAAGAGGTAGAGGTTTTAGAATTAAGAAACCTTTTAGTAACCTATCAATTAAATTAGTTGAATTTAAGGAGAATTAATTCATGGGTCAAAAAGTAAATGCAATTGGCTTAAGACTAGGCATTAATCAAGAGAGTGAATCTATTTGGTATGCTGAGAAAGAATATTCTAGTCAACTTCATGAAGATTTAAAAATTAGAGCTTACATAAAGAAAACTTTAGATCAAGCTTCGATTAGTAGAATTGAAATTGAGCGTTTGGTAAAAAAGTTGATCATTACTATACATACAGCTAAACCTGGTGTTGTTATTGGTCGTAAAGGTTCTGATATTGAAAAAATAAAAGCTCATTTGACTAAGATTTCTAATTGCGATATTCATCTTAATATCGTTGAAGTTAGAAAGCCTGAAGCTAATGCGATTTTAATAGCTGAATCAATAGCTCAACAATTAGAGAAACGTATTTCTTTTAGAAGAGCTATGAAAAGATCTATGCAATCAGCAATGAGATTCGGTGCACTTGGAATTAGAATAAATTGTGCCGGACGTTTAGGCGGAGCAGAAATTGCTAGAACAGAATGGTATCGTGAAGGAAGAGTTCCTTTGCATACTTTAAGAGCTAATATAGAGTACGGTACAGCTAGGGCCAATACTACTTATGGTGTTATTGGTGTAAAAGTGTGGGTCTACAAAGGTGACTCGACAAAAAAAGAATTACTAGATAGTAAGCGTGTTTAATAAAAATATTTAATTTAGGCAAAGGTTTTAACCCATGTTATCTCCAAAGAAAACAAAATTTCGTAAAGCTCATAAAGGTCGAATTCACGGTTTTGCTAAAGCTGGCGTTAGTCTGGCCTTCGGTAATTTCGGTTTAAAGGCTTTAGAGCCAGAAAGAGTTACTGCAAGACAAATCGAAGCAGCTAGAAGAGTGATTACTCGCTATATTAAGAGGCAAGGTAAGTTGTGGATTAAAATTTTTCCAGATGTGCCAGTTTCATCTAAGCCTGCTGAAGTACGTATGGGTAAAGGTAAAGGCGCTCCAGAATTTTGGGCTTGCAGAGTTAAGCCTGGTAGAATCTTATTTGAATTAGATGGCGTTGCTGAAGAAGTTGCAAAAGCAGCTTTTGAAAAAGCTAGTGCTAAATTACCAATTAAAACAAAATTTGTTAAGCGTGTATGGAGTTAACAATGAAAAATGCTGAATTAAAAGGCAAAACTATAGATCAATTAGATGGTTTGCTTTTAAATTTTAAAAAAGAATTATTTAATTTGCGCTTTCAAAAGACTAATGGAACCTTGACTAATACTGCAAGAGTAACGATAGTGAGACGAACCATAGCTAGAATTAAGACATTAATTAATAGCATGTCTTTTTCGATAAATGGAGGGAATAATGCCTAAGAAGATTTTACAAGGTGTAGTTGTTAGTGCTAAAACAAGCCAAACAAGAATTATCAAAGTAGAAAGAAGATATTCTCATCCTAAGTATGGAAAAACAGTTAGTGTATTTAAGAAGTATGCAGTACATGATCCAGAAAATCGCTTTAATGAAGGTGATGAAGTTAGGATTATAGAATGTAGACCGATATCTAAGACGAAAAAATGGCAGGTAATTTACGCTTAAATATATTTAAAGCGTAACCTTTAAGATTAAAAATTTAAGAACAGGGAATCTAAATGATCCAGATGCAAACAAGGCTAGAAGTAGCCGATAATTCAGGCGCAAAACAAGTGCAATGTATTAAAGTGCTAGGTGGTACTCATCACATGACTGCTACAGTCGGTGATATTATAGTAGTGTCAGTTAAGTCTGCTGTTCCTAGAGGGAAAGTTAAGAAGGGTGAAAAGTACCGCGCTGTGATTGTACGGATTGCAAAAGAAGTTCGTCGTAGTGATGGTAGCTATGTTAAATTTGATAAGAACGCAGTAGTGTTAATCAATAAACAAGGCGAAACAATTGGTACACGGGTTTTTGGTCCTGTAAGTAGAGAATTACGTGCTAAGAATTTTAGTAAGATTATTTCATTAGCTCCAGAGGTATTGTAGTAATGGCAAAATTAAGAAAAGGTGATCCTGTAATTGTAATCACAGGTAAAGATAAGGATAAGACAGGGGAAATACTAAGAGTTTTCCCAAATGAAGGTAGAGCATTAGTTAGTGGTGTAAATATAATTAAAAAGCATCAAAAGCCAAGCAGAACTTCTGAAGGTGGGATTATTCAAAAGGAAGCAAAAATACAAATTTCAAATATTGCTTACTTAGATCCCATAAAAAAGATTGGAACGAAAATAACTTTTAAAACGCTAGAAGATGGCACTAAAGTAAGAGTTGCTAAGAAATCTGGTGAGATTATCTTAAATAAGAAATAGTTCAGAATTTGAAGAGGAAAATCAATGGATCGCTTTGATGTATTGTATAAAAAGACAGTTATAAAAAAATTACAGGAAGAATTTAACTATCAAAACGTGATGGAAATTCCTAAAGTATCTAAGGTCTGTATTAATATGGGCGTTGGTGAAGCTGTAAAAGATAGTAAAATTATAAATAACGCAGTTAATGATTTGATGATGATTTCAGGTCAAAAACCAGTTATTTGTAAGGCAAAGAAAGCAAATGCTGCTTTTAAAACCAGAGTAGAGATGCCGATAGGATGTAAAGTTACATTACGTGGTAAACGGATGTATGAATTCTTAGAGCGCTTAATTTTGGTGGCATTGCCAAGATGTAGAGATCTTAGACCATTCACGGTGAAAAACTGTGATGGTAGAGGTAATTTTTCATTTGGTATAAAAGAACAAATAGTTTTCGCTGAAATCAATTATGATAAAATTGATGCGGTGCGTGGTATGGACATCACCATTGTAACAACAGCAAAAACGGACCGTGAAGCAAAGAGTTTGCTTTCTGGTTTAAATTTTCCATTTAATTAACTTCTACTTTAGGTACTTTGAATATGGCAAAAGTAAGTGCGATTGACAAAAATAAAAAAAGAACTGCTAAAGCATTAAGCGCAAGAACTAAAAGGGCTAAGCTTAAGGACATTATTCATAGTAAAGATTTGCCTATTGAAGAAAGATTTGCAGCAGTTCAAACATTATCAAAATTACCAAGAAATAGTTCTTCGGTAAGAGTGAGAAGAAGATGTGCTTTAACAGGAAGACCAAGAGGTAATTATCGTTTCTTTGGCCTTTGTCGAAATATGTTGCGGGAACTCGCTTCATCTGGTAAATTGCCAGGTGTAATCAAAGCAAGTTGGTAGTAGGAGTTTAAAATATGACACATAGTGATCCATTAGCGGATATGTTAACTAGAATAAGAAATGGGCAATCAGCTTGTTTAGCTCATGTTAAAGCGCCTTATTCAAATTTGCACCAAGCAGTATTGGAAGTATTAAAAGAAGAAGGTTTTATAGCCAGTTTTACTAAAGAAGAAATACGTAAAGGTGTTTCAATATTAAATGTAAAGCTAAAATATTATCAGAATTCAGGAGTTATAAAGTCTATAGCTCGTGTTTCTAAACCTGGAAGAAGAGTATATTATTCTATTAAAGATTTAAGAGAAAATAAATTTTGTAATGGATTAGGAATAGTAGTTCTTTCTACTCCGAAGGGAGTAATTTCAGATAAGAATGCGATCCACCAAAATATTGGTGGTGAAGTATTATGTACAGTTTTCTAAGAGGTAGTTTAGTATGTCGCGTATTGGAAAGCAACCAGTTGTAGTACCAGCAGGAGTTGAAATAGACTTAGCTGAATGCTCAATTAAAGTAACTGGAAAGCTTGGTAAATTAAGTTATTCGTTCGATCATAAAGTGATTGTTAATTATAACAAGGCTGAATCAAAAATTGTCGTTGCTCCTAAGGGCACTGACAAAAAAGAAAGAGCAATGTGGGGGCTTTCTCGTACGCTAATCAATAATATGATTGTTGGCGTATCACAAGGGTTCACTAAAATATTAGAAATAAACGGTGTTGGTTATAAAGCTGCTGTGAATGGAAATATTTTGACAATGTTTTTAGGTTATAGTCATGATATCAAATATATTATTCCAAAAGGAATCGATATTAAATGTCCTAAACCAACTCAAATCGATATTTTCGGTTATGATAAGCAGTTAGTTGGTGAAGTTGCAGCTTTAATTAGATCCTTAAGAAAGCCTGAGCCATATAAAGGCAAAGGTGTTAAATATAGCGACGAAGTTATTGTTCGTAAAGTTGGTAAGAAGAAATAGGTAAATGTTATGAGTAGTGCTTTAAAGAAAACTATGTGTAGAACTCGTCTAGCCAGTCGAGTACGCTATAAATTAAAACAAAGGCGCAATACTAGACCAAGATTGAACGTATTCTGTTCTAATGGTCATATTTATGCGCAAATTATAGATGACACAAAAGCTGTTACTTTAGTTTCGGCTTCAACAAGAAGCGCAGAACTAAAAACGTTAGCAAAAAAATCTAATGTTGAATCTGCTATAAAAGTAGGCGAGTTAATTGCTAAGAAAGCGCAAGCAGCTGGTATAACTGAAGTAGTTTTTGATCGTGGTGGTAAACTATTCCATGGTAAAGTTAAAGCATTAGCTGATGCGGCAAGAACAACATTGTCATTTTAATATTTTAAGTATAGGTAAAAAAGAATTATGGCAGCACGTAATAATGAAAACCCAAATGCTGATTCTGAATATAAAGAAGTATTAGTATCAGTTAAAAGGGTAGCAAAAGTTGTAAAAGGTGGTAGAAGATTTGGTTTTTCAGTAGTTATTGTAGCTGGTAACGGTAAAGGCCTAGTTGGTTATGGTTTAGGTAAAGCTAAAGAAGTAATGGAAGCAAAAACTAAAGCTTCACAAGCTGCTAAAAAAGCAATGATCAAAGTATACTTAAAAGAAAATCGTACGATTCACCATGATATAGTTGGGTCTTCTGGAGCAGGTAAAGTATTACTAAGATCAGCTCCTGCTGGTACTGGAATTATTGCTGGTGGCTCTATGCGTGCAGTCTTCGAAATGTTAGGTCTACATGATGTGGTGGCTAAGTCACTTGGTTCATCAAACGTGCATAATATGGTTGGAGCTACTTTTGATGCGCTAGCTAAATTATCATCTCCTAAACAAATTGCAGAAAGACGCAATAAAAAGATAGGCGAGATATTTGGTAGTCGTAGACATAAGAAAGAAGAAGCTCAAGAATAATAATATTATTATATCAAGAAAGTTTTGAAGGAAAATACCATGGTTAAAAAACAAGCTGAGGATAAACAAGAATTTGTTACTGTTACTCAAGTAGGCAGTCCAATTGGCAGAGAAGATGTGCAACGTAAAACCTTAATTGGTTTAGGGCTTAACAAAATAGGTCGTTCACGGAAATTAGCCAATACTCCAGATATTATGGGTATGGTAATTAAAGTTAAACATCTGCTTAAAGTAGAACATTCATAAGGGTTAGAAGTGATGAAATTAAATACATTATTTGCACAACCAGGAGCAAAAAAAACTTCTAAACGTGTAGGACGTGGTACTGGTTCTGGTTTAGGTAAGACGGCTGGTAAAGGTCATAAAGGCCAAAGAGCAAGATCAGGTGTGGCAATTAAAGCCTTTGAAGGTGGACAAATGCCAATCATTAGAAGATTGCCTAAACGAGGATTTAATTCACTTAATAGAGTTGAGTATAGCGTTATCAATCTTGGTGATTTAGATAGATTTATTAAAGCTGGTAGATTAGAGCAAACTAAAATAACTAAAGAAATTTTAGTTGATTTGGGTATAGTAAAAAAATTCAATTTGCCACTAAAGCTTTTAGCTAAAGGTGAATTTAACTACCCTACAATTATTGAAGTGGATTTCGCGTCTAAAAAAGCGATTGAAATTGTAACTAAAAAAGGTGGTCAAGTTATATTGCCATCGATAGAGCAAAAAGTTTAAAGATCTTTTTAAAGATTTTAACTGACGGCTGTTTTTAACTCGTATCAAGTGTCTAAACTTATAATGAAAAATTCGAGCAAAACAAAACTTCCTGATTTAAGTGTTCTATCTAAGGCTAGTGAATTAAAAAATAGAATAATATACACTTTATTAGCATTAGTAATTTTTCGCTTAGGTTCATTTATACCAGTGCCTGGGATTAATGCATCAGTGTTGCAAGAGTTAGCGCAACAGAATGCTGGCGGAGTGCTTGGGATGTTCAATATGCTATCTGGTGGATCACTGGGTAGGATGACTATTTTTGCACTTTCAATTACCCCATATATTACGGCTTCGATTATTATTCAGATTCTATCGGTTATTTATAAACCTCTTGAATTGTTAAAGAAAGATGGTGAAGCTGGTAGAAAAAAAATGAATCAATATACTCGTTATGCTACGGTATTATTGTCATTATTTCAAGCTTTTGGTATGGCTGTTGGGTTAGAAGGGATGACTACTGGAGTGGGAGCTGCAGTTACTGATCCAGGGATAATATTTAGAATAACAACAATAACAACCTTAACTGGTGGTACTTGTTTTTTAATGTGGCTCGGTGAGCAAATTACGGCACGCGGAATAGGTAACGGTATTTCATTGATTATATTTTCTGGAATTGTTGCTGGATTACCAACAGCTTTAGCAGGGCTTTTTGATTTAGGACGTACGGGAGCTATCTCAATATTTTTTGTGTTGGCTCTATTGATAGTAGTATTAGGATTAGTCTATTTGATTGTTTTTGTCGAAAGATCTCAACGTAGGGTTCCAGTACAATATCCTCGTCGTCAAGTCGGTAATAAGATATATGAAGGTGATACTAGCCATATTCCAATGAAGATTAATATAGCTGGTGTAATTCCGCCAATTTTTGCTAACTCAATTTTGTTGTTTCCTTTAACGATAGCAAATTTCAGTCAGCCTGGTGTAGGTGGAGCCGGAATATTAGAGACAATTATTTTATATCTAGGACATGGTAAGCCATTATACCTAGTTTTATATGTAGTATTAATAATGTTTTTCTCATTTTTTTATACAGCGATTATTTTTAATCCTGATGAGACTGCAGAAAATTTAAAGAAATATGGCGGATTTATTCCAGGTAAGCGTCCAGGTAAAAATACAGCTGAATATTTTGACTATGTTTTAACTAGACTAACTGTGATAGGTGCTTCTTATCTATCAGTGATTTGTGTATTGCCAGAAATATTGATTTCTAAATATTCAGTGCCTTTTTACCTAGGTGGAACTAGTATATTAATTGTTGTAAACGTAGTTATGGATACGGTTACTCAGGTGCAGACACATTTATTTGCCAAGCAATATCAGGGGTTGCTAAAAAAGTTTAATAAAGGGCAGAAATAATGATGAAAAATGTTATTTTTCTTGGCCCACCTGGTTGTGGAAAAGGTACTCAAGCTGCGCTGCTTACAGCGAAACTTGATTATGTTAAAGTGTCTACAGGAGACTTACTAAGAGAGATAGCCAAGCAAGATAATGAATTAGCTCGAAAGATTCATAGTATCTTAAGTCAAGGTGCTTTGGTTTCGAATGAAATCGTTAATCAGCTGATTGAGCGTTTCTATGCTGAGAATAAAAATACTAATGGAGTGATATTAGATGGATATCCTCGCAGTATAGAGCAAGCTCAGTCTTTAGAGCTAATTTTGAAAAAGAATAACAATGAAGTTAGTAAGGTGTTTTACTTCGATATAGCCGAAGATACCTTAGTTAAAAGAATTACAGGTAGATATATTTGTAATAAGTGCGGAGCAATTTATAATAGTTTTTTCCATAACACTAAATTGCCTGGAAATTGTGATAAGTGTCATTCGGCTGATTTTAATAAAAGAAGCGATGATTCTAAAGAAGTGATAGTAGAGCGTTTGCAAGTTTTTAAAAACTTAACAACACCATTATTAGAATATTATAGTAATAAATTGGTAAGAATTGATGCCGAACAGTCAGTGAAATTAATCTCTAATCAAGTGCTAAAAAACTTGATAGCTTAAATTTTGACTATTTTAATGCAATTTCTATTAATATTTCTATAAAAAACAACTGAAGTATTGACTAAATTGAAAAAGAAATTATCATACAAGTCTTTACTTGAAAATATTAATCATCATTAGGAGATAAAACTTGTGGTTCGTGTAGCAGGCGTAAATATACCTGATAATAAGCGACTAGTTATAGCGCTGACTTATATATATGGCATTGGTCGCCCAACTGCTGCTGAGATTTGTACAAAACTCGGCGTAGTAGAGGATATTAGACCTAATGTACTTGATAATGATCAGATTGTTAGATTGCGTGAGATTATCGATAAAGAATGCATAGTTGAGAGTGAACGTAAGCGCGTTGTCATGAACAATATTAAAAATAAAATGGATCTAGGTTCATATGAAGGTCTGCGTCATCGTAGAGGATTGCCGGTAAGAGGGCAACGGACCAGAACTAATGCTAGAACCAGAAAAGGTAAAGCTAAAACTGTAGCTAATAAAAAGAAATAAGGTAGATCATGTCTAAGTCTAAAAATGAAGCGAAAAGCGTTAAAAAAAGAGCCAAGAAAAATATTGTTGTTGGTATAGTCCATATACAGGCTACATTTAATAACACTATTATAACCATTACTGATTTGCGTGGAAATACTATTTCATGGTCTTCTGCTGGTGTACATGGTTTTACTGGAGCTAAAAAATCTACTCCTCACGCTGCACAAGTGACAGCAGATCATGCTGCGGGTATAGCTAAAGAATGTGGTTTAAAAACAATCTCAGTGAAAGTAACTGGTCCAGGAAATGGGAGAGAAGCAGCTTTAAGAGCTTTGAGTGTGCATTTTTCTGTGGCATCAATAAAGGATATTACTCCAGTAGCGCATAATGGTTGTAGACCACCAAAGCGTAGAAGAGTGTAGTGTTTTTATTTCAGTTAAGTTTTATTAAAAAACTTCTGAATATTTTTTAAATGCTATTATTATAACCTAAGTAATTTTTATTAGTGATTTTTTGAGGAAATCTATATGGTACAGTTGTCCAAGAATTGGAATGAGTTAATTAAGCCTTCTAAGTTAATGGTTGAACTAGGGCAACCGAATATTGCTGAAATTGTTGTTGAACCGCTAGAAACAGGTTTTGGTTTGACTTTAGGAAATGCTTTAAGAAGAGTGTTATTATCTTCGTTGCAAGGCGCTGCTATTACTTCAATAAGGATTGAAGGTGTGGTGCATGAATTTTCTTCTATTCCTGGAGTAAAAGAAGATGTTACAGATATTATCCTAAATTTTAAAACTGTAGTAGTTCAAATGCACGGTTCTGACCGTAAGCGAATGGCGCTTAATGTAGTTGGTCCATGTGTTGTTACAGCAGGAATGATTGAAACAGGCCATGATGCTACGATACTTAATCCTGAACATGTATTATGTACTCTAGCTGATGGAGCTAGTTTAAATATTGAAATGACTTGCCAAACTGGTAAAGGTTACGTATCTGCAAATCAAATGAGAAAGCAAGATGATCCTATTGGTTTAATTCCAATCGATGCTTTGTTTAGTCCAATTAAGAAGGCCTATTATAAAGTAGAAAATACTCGAGTCGGTCAAGTTACAGATTATGATAAGCTTACATTAGTAGTTGAAACGAATGGTGTAATTGCACCTGAGTTAGCAGTAGGATTAGCTGCAAGAATCTTACAAGATCAATTACAGTTATTTATAGCTTTCGAAGAAATAAAAGAAGAAAAAGATTCAGAGATTGAAGAGCTAAAATTTGATCCTAATTTATTGCGTAAAGTTGATGAATTAGAATTGTCAGTTAGATCACAAAATTGTTTAAAAAATGATAATATTGTCTATATCGGTGATTTAGTAATTAAGACAGAAAGTGAAATGTTAAAGACGCCAAATTTTGGACGTAAATCATTGAATGAAATTAAAGAAGTATTATCAAGCATGAGCCTAAGTTTTGGAATGACTATTCCTGAATGGCCGCCTGAAAAAATTGAAGAATTGGCAAAAAAATACGAAAATCCATATTAATAGGATATAAACTATGAGACACGGTATTAAAACTAAAAAATTAAATAGAACAAGTAGCCATCGTAAAGCTATGTTGTCTAATATGTCGGTTGCACTGGTTTTGCATGAGCAAATTACTACTACCTTACCTAAGGCAAAATTCTTGCGTCCTGCAGTGGAAAAGTTAGTTACTTTGGCCAAGCAAGGTGATTTAAGCTCTAGAAGAAAACTTTTTTCTTTGCTTAGATCAGATATAGCTGTAGCTAAGTTAATGGATATTATGGCTTCTCGCTATTCAACCAGAGCTGGTGGTTATTTAAGAATAATGAAGGCTGGTTTCCGTTATGGAGATATGGCGCCTATAGCAGTTATAGAATTCGTTGATCGTGATGTGGATTCTAAAGGTAAAGATTATGGTCAGCTTACTGTAGCAGATGTTGTAGTTAAAGATAAGTCAACAAAAGCTAAAACTAAAACAGCTACAAAAACTAAAGTGGCTAAAGCTACCGCAGCGTAGTTACTATTTCAGTATAAAGGGCTTTATTGCTCTTTATACTTTCTTTTATCTCTCCTACAAATAAAATCATCATTCATGAACTAAGAGCAATCCTTAGTAATCACTGAATAATGTGTCATCCTTGTAAAAGTTCATTAATGCGATTACGGATTCGGCGTCATCCTCCTAAGCTAAAGCAACGCCTAGCTATCTTAGGGATCCATGATTGCTTCAGGTACTTGATTTAGAATGGATTGTATATTCAAAATATACTCAAAACTCTGTAAAAAAGTAAGTAATGTAGTTAGAGTTATTGGTAAGGTTTATATAGGCCTTATCAATGGGGCGAACAGTACGCTTGATGGATTGATCACTAA
>CANDYO010000040.1 GCA_947424995.1 Rickettsiales bacterium
AAGCGTTGTTAAGGCTAAGAGGGTTAAAGGCAAAGATTTATGATCAAGAAATATTAGTTCAGGAGCCAAATAGAAAAGTTAAGGATATCGCTAAGGCTTTAGGAATCATAATGCCCACATCGCTGGGAGTTTAGGTTTATGAAGCAGCTGATATGCCAACAGCTGAGAAAGATGCACTTAGCATTGCTATAGCTGATTTTAAAGCAGCTTATAAAATAGTAGATCGGATTGGAATAAGAGTGATGAGAGATCCATACACCTTTAAACCATTTATTAAATTTTATACTACTAAAAGAGTAGGCGGAGATATAATTAATTTTGAAGCAATTAAGCTATTGAAATTAGCAGCGTAGAACTTTAGAAATGGTCGATAAAATTTCTACCGAAGTGAATATTGAACTTGCTGGTAATATTTATAAAATGCAACCAAGCTTTCAGGCTTTATGTGCAATTGAATTGGCTATTAATAAACCTTTGCATAATTTGCTTAATGACTTTGATAGTAAGGGTATTTTGCTTAGCGAGCAGGTAAAGATTATTTATCATGCGGTTAAAGCAGATGGTAATATTTTAAGTGAAGACAAAATAGGCGAGATTATATGTCAGCAGGGAATAGGTAATAGCATGGAAATAATATTGCTTTTTTTGCAAAAAATTATTGGAGCAACAAGTGCTGAGAACACAAGAAAATAAACTTGAGCAGCTGCAAACTCAAGTAACCGAATTAACTAAAGAAGTAAATGAACTTAAATTACAGCTTAAAACTAATAAAACAGAGAAGTCTAACAATAATCATGATGATGCTAATAACTATAAGTTAGGTAATAAAATTGGTAAAGAGCTTGGTAAAATGGCTATTACTTCAGGCTCACTAAAGACTAAATTTAGTAGCCAGCGTATGTATAAGCTATTTTCAGGTCTTATAAGTAGCCAAATAAATATCCCCAATTCATTTAGTTTAAGCAAAAATCAGCTTCATTATCAACAAGCTCAGAGTTTAAAAAATATTTCGCATAGATTGTGAATATGTTTGTAGAAACTTCTAATCTAACTACTGATAAGATCACGATAACTGAATAAAATAATAAATTTATGTAGATTATAATTTTGGTAGAGGTACTAAATCATTCTTGATAGATCTACGAAAGTCTTCTGAAATTTTATGCCACTCAAGCAATTCAACTTTAAAAGGAAGATCAGATTCTCTAAAGTCTTCTTCTATTTTAAAGATAATATTGCTCGGTAAATCTTCCATAATACATAAATCTAAATCAGAAAATTTATGCGCTGAATTTTTTACTCTTGAACCAAAGACTAAAAAATCATACGGATATTGATTTATAATTTCTTTGATTATATTAAAATGATGTGGTTTAAGATCGATAATCATTTTTTATACCAAGCTTATTAATAAGCTTCTGTGTTTCTTGTGAAAATAAAGGAAAGATTTGAATTACATTTTCAGCTTCATTTTCTTGATAAGTATGAACCGTTATATTTCTTTTTTTGATGAAATCAAACCAAATTTCAGGATCATCTATTAGATTAGCAGATGCTGCTTCTCGAAACACGTCTTTTGGAGTGTTTACTATCACGCCTTTGATTGCTAATATCCTTTTTATTGTTTTCCATGTTAATTCATAACTATACTCAAAAGCTTGAATTGCTCCTGCTTTTTCAATTTCTGTCTTAGCGATATGACGAAAATTTTCAAACTTACCTAATGCTTTTAATAACGGTCTTAAATCAATTTCATCAATATCCATTTTAGCTACCTAAAATAAGCTTATTTATAGAAATTATATAGCAAAAACTTAAGTAATACAAATTTTATAATCCATCCATTACAGAGACCATATGTATCAAACAATAGAATTGCTCAAAAGGGCAAAACCAAATTTTATTTCCCTTAAAGCTGCTAAGCAATATTTACGAATAGATCATCTTCACGATGATGAAATGATAGAAGAATTAATCGAGGTTGCTATAAGTGCAGCAGCAGATTATACCGGATTATCATTAGTGGAATCAAGCTTGAAGATAATTATTTATGATGACTTACCAAGCTCAATTAAGTTAATTCACCAACCAGTTTCACAGATAGAGCAATTTAAGCTTTGTCGTCATAATGGTGAAATTATTTATCTATCTAAAGAACATTACTCTCTAGAAGGAGAGAATATTAAAGTTAAGCGCCACTATGCTATCGAAAGAGCAGAAATAACCTATAAGGTTGGTTATTCTAAAGAACGGTTGCCAGTATCGATAAAGCAAGGAATGCTAGAGCATTTGACCAAGCTTTATGATTTGCGGGGGAGCGATCAAACCTTACCTCTTGCTGCCAAATCTATGTATCAAGCTTATAAACGAGTGAGGTTCTAAATGAAGAAGAATTTTACTTCGACTTTAAGGCAAATAATAACTCTGCAGCAGCCAATATTACTGGATGATAATTTAGGTGGACAGATTGAGCAATGGCAAGATTTGATAAGTGTTAGGGCTCAGGTACAGGCTTTATATGACAAAGCTTCCGGGGAAATATTTATGGCGATGCAATTGATGGATAATTCTTTTTATCGTTTTCGTATTCGCTTTATGCCAGAGCTTAAAGGCAATAT
Organism: Rickettsiales bacterium; assembly: GCA_947424995.1. Classification (GTDB taxonomy): domain Bacteria; phylum Pseudomonadota; class Alphaproteobacteria; order Rickettsiales; family CANDYO01; genus CANDYO01. The sequence continues at coordinate 2,619 of CANDYO010000040.1, forward strand.
GCGAATTAGATATAATGATAGACATTTTCAAATTAAACGAATAATTAATCAAGATGAACTTAATGTGATATCTGAAATTATTGCTCAAGAAAATTTATGATAGAGATTGTTGGAAAAATCTTAATTATAAGTTTAGCGTCATCCCTGGCAAGCTGCGCTGAAAGCGCTGCGCGATCGGGGATCTCAGGAGTATATTTTTTCATGATATCCCCGATCTCGGACTGCGTCCTCGTCAGGGATAACGCTCTCTACTATTTTTAAGAATCCACTCCATGATTTTATTCCTGCAGCAATATATTTATCAGCTTTTAAATATAGATTTAATTACTAAAAACGTTAAAGCTATTTATTATCAAGTGCCTGATAATAGTAGTTTTCCTTATATTTATATTGGTGATTTTAATAGCAAATATATCTCCAGCAAAGATAGAGTAATAGCCAAAGTAAATTTTAAACTGATTATATATTTACGCGATAAAAGCTTAAAATCTATGCTTTTATTATCTCAAGAAATAAAGAAGATTCTTAAAGTAGATCAACGGATGATTATGAGATGCATTGAAGAAAAAATAAGTTTAAGCAGTGATGGTATAACTAAGCAAATAAATCTGACTTTTAAAGTGATATTAGTAGAAAATGAAGATGTTATATAGCGGTTCATTAGTTTTATTGAGTTTGAAAATTAGAAAAAATTGGCAAGAGATTGGTGGAATGCGCAGTACAAAAGTGGTAATTAATAACCAATTAATTGATGCGAGCAATATTTCTGGAGGAAATTGGCAAGAATTACTTGATCAAGCTGGGCTTCGTCAAGTTAATATTAATGGAGCAGGAGCTTTTTTAAATAGTGAAGCTGAGCAAGCTATACAAAGATTAGCTTTTATGTTTAAAATAGCTGAATATAAGATATCTTTCTCGAATAGAGATTACTTAATTGGTAATTTTCAAATTAGTCATTATGAAAGATTAGGCGATGTAGATGAAGAAGAGTGTTATGCTATTGCTTTAGCAAGCTCAGGTAAAATAGAATATCTCTTAGCTGATTAATGGATTTTTAATCTTTTTTATGCTAAAATAGTGATTACTTGAATAATACGAGATTAATAAGACAAGTCTCGTTGCTGAACAAACACTTAGCGCGTCATCCCCGATCTCGGACTTCGTCCTCGCCCAAGATGACGTGGAAAATGGTATAAAATATGAGAGATGGTGAATCAATAAATTTAGGTGATGAATATAGTGAAAAAGATGGTCAATTAATTGAAGCTGCTAAGCAGTTAATTAAGTTTGGTAAAGAAATCGAAGCGGCTGGAGTTCCACTTTCTATTGGAGAAGGTGACGATAGGGAGCCAAATGCTGAACTAGGTGCGCGTTTTAAAGTTATATTCAAAAAAGTTAGCAAAGAATTAGAAGAAAAAGAAAAAGCAGAGGAAGAAGCAAAAGCTCCAGAAGAGACAATGTTTAATAAAGTCTTTAAATTATTTTTTGCTAGTAAAGCTAAAGCAGATGAAGGTAAAGGACAGAAGGGTGGTTTAAGTGCTTTCGGTTTAGGTTCAGTAGATAATTTATCGGCAGAAATTGATAGAGCTACTATCCATCTTCGTAGTGATCAAACTATAGACAGTAATCAAAATGATGCACGTATCCTTGAAGACGTAGTTAGACTAACTAAACTAGTAGCTTCTGCTAATGAGCCAAACCAAGCACCGAAAATGAAAGTAGAAGTAGAAAAAGCGGTTACTGCTATAGCAAATGTAGCTCTAACCTGTAAATATGACAGTCCTACTACTTTACTGGTTGCGGCTGAAAATAAATCTTTAGAAATGTCTACTATGAGTATGGATAAAGCAACTGAGATTAAGATAGATAAGCCAACAGGAGCAATAGACGTCAATAGTATGCAAGAAAAACTTCAACGTGGTGCTAAAGAAGTTTCTAATAAGGATTTGCCTATCACTGAACAGGCTATAGCACAAAAAGAAAAATCTAATGAAGCTTTTACCAATCTTCCAAAAAGAAATTAGTAGCAGTAATAGATAGATATGCTATTTTCTTAGCGCGAGTAGCCTACTCATATGAATATGAGGATTAATAAGAAGACACTGCGTCATCCCTGGCAAGCAGCTCTAATAGCTCTGCTCGACCGGGGATATCAGAAGTTTAATCCTCATGAGATCCCCGATCTCCGGCTTTGCCTCCGTCAGGGATGACAAATGATGTCTTTGTAAGGAAAATTATGCAAAATTATTTTTATAATGTTAAAGAGCTACAAGAAGCTGGAGTAAAATATATTCTCTCTATTGGTAAAAGACAACCAATGCATATTGGTCATCAACGAAGTTTAGGGAGAATTATAGAGCTAAAAGAGATGAAGCTAATTTATGTAATTGGTTCATCGAATACGGGCAAAGATCCTTTATTTGATCCGGTAGTGAACCCATTAACGGTTAATCAACAAATTGAGCAGTTTAAGCAAGTATTTCCAAAACAAGAAGTGATTTTTCTGCCGATTTTAGATGTGATAGATATGGGAAAATGGGGCCCGAGTATCATCGATGCTTTAAATAATATAAATATCGATCCTCAAAAATGTGCTATTCATTTTATTGGTAAGGCCGAAGATAAATTAATGGTGGAATCTAAGTTTCACTTAGTTAACGGCAGAGAAGTTACATTATTGCCAGGACAATGGCTTATTGAAGCTTTAACTTATTATGATTTGGCTATTTGGTTTGATCAAGAAATGTTAGTTGATTTAAGTATCTCAGCCAGAAAATTTAGACAATTAGATTTAGAAAATTTAAAACCAGAACAGAAAGATTTACTAGCAGCGCCTGATTATCTTAAAAATTTGGCACAACAAGCCAGAAAAAATAATCCTGAATTGTTAGGTGAGCCGATCACCTTATATGATCTAAGTCTACAACGAAAAAAAATGGAACAATAATGCTACTATATATCATTGCAGCGTTTTATGGGGTGTTAATAGGTAATTATATTACTACTGCCTATTTTAGAATTCCTCGCTTAATTCCAATTAACGGACTTAATAATAAAACTGGTAAAGTACCGCATTGTTCAGTATGTCAGCATAAACTTAAATTTTATGAATATTTACCGGTGCTAAGTTGGGTTTCAACTAGATTTAAATGCAATTATTGTTTTGCGCCGATTACGCCTGTTTATGTTATGTTAGAAGTTACGGTAATGGTGTCTTCTATCGCCCTATATTACTTATTAGGGATGAATATGCTCTATATGATTAGTGTTTTAGTAACAGCTGGATTGCTTTTGAATTTAAGTCTATTTTGTACCTATTATAAATTCTATTTAAAAGCGATTTATATTGCTTTGGTACCGGGCTTAGTAATGGTTTTATTCTTTGCCTAGAATCCTTTACTTGATGTCTTTTCATCATTATTCACGTTAGCAATTTTTCCTGCAAACGATTCTTTTTCAGAAGGAGGTTCTACTCTATCTACAAATGATTCTTTTTTGGCAGAAAAGCTTACAGCTGAACCATCTTTTTCTATTCGTTTCTGAACTTCAGCAAAAATCAACAAAGATATGGTTTGAGCAGTTGTTTCAATGGCATCTTTTGAATAATTAGTTCTAATATAATCAATAGCTTCTAGGTGGTTATAATTTCTAGTGGCCTTCATATAGATTGTAGCTAAAATAGTACCCGTTCTCCCAACCCCTCCAGCGCAATGAACTAGAATATTTTCTCCATTGTTCATTCTTGTAATAGCATCATCAGCAATTGATTGAAGCTGTTCTTGACTTGGTGCTTCTCCGTTATTAATTGCAGTAGGGATTTCATTTATTTTGGTAACATATGTTTTTTTGAATGTATTTTCCCAAAGATATTTCACTAATGGATCAGGATGATTCAATAGATTATAGATGGTTTGGATATTATGCTCATCTAGATAACGTAAATGTGAGATTAACCTTGCTGGAACTCCAGCTCCTTCTGGTGTGGATCCATGTTTTATTCTTTCAATCGTTGACTCATCTCCTGAAGCGCCACCTCCGGGTTGAGCTGATCCTGCCATTTGTCCAGGCAAACCTAAATCTAATAATGTGTAATAAAATGGCGGTCTTGTTTTCATAATTATAGCTATATGTACATTACTATTTTATTTAGCAATGTTATCCGACAAAAGTTAATAATTAATTAATTTATAAATGATTTCTTTTAGGTAGGTGTATATATATATTATATATAGTTAACAGGATCAAAACTGGATATACCAGATTTAATACAGGAGCTAATAACTTCATTAAATGAGTAAAGTCTAAAGTTGCTACTATAAAAGCAATTGATAAGCTTGATCCTAATATTACTTTGTAATTTATTTTAGGAAAATAATGATAAATAAAATCTGACCAAATAGTAACTGCAGCAATGGCTGTAGTAACGCAAGCTAAAAATATAAATACTGCGAAGATAAAAGAAAATATTGGTCCTAAGCTACCTTTTATAATAGTAGGTAGAATTTGCTCAGGAATAGTATCAGCTAGTAATTCACGATGTGATAATCCCAAATAGATGAACAATGCATAAATACTAATCAGTAAAATAGCACTAACAAAACTGGCTTTAATGCCATTGCTGAGAATGTCTTCTTTTTTACTGCTAATTGCAGTTAAATATACCATAGCAATACTGGTAAAATATATTGCTCCAGGTAAATCATAGGTAAGATAACCTTCAAATAATCCATCAATAAAGGCATCACTGTGATTAAAGTTTAGGGTAATATCACTTACTCCATACTTCATAAAAGAGTAACCAACGACCAGGCTTAAAAATACCAACATTACTGGAGTAACTATATTACCGATAATTTTTACTATGTGGTGCTTATTGATGGCTAAGAAAAAAATAGAAAAGCAACAGACGAAATAGAATAAATGATGATTTAGTTCTGGCCAAAGAGTTTTTACTCCACCATATGCCACAATTAGGCTTCTTGGAACAATTCCAAAAGGACCTTCAATAGCAATAAGGATGATTTGCAGTCCTAGGCCACCAACGAGTCCTAGGGGAGCAAAGAACTTTTTAATATCACCTTTGACTAATACTGAAGCGATTAGACCTAATAAAGTAACAAAAACAGCAGTAATACAAAAGCCAATAAAAGCAGGTAGCCAATGCTCAGACCATCTTTGCATTAGAAATAAAGGCAACACCATGTTGCCAGCGCCAAAAAACATGGTAAAAACAGCAAAACCTACAGTAAAAATACTTCTATTCATGGTAATAGATTTAAATTATTGAAAATTTCAATAGCTTGTTTATGAAGAGGATCACTACTGGCAAGAAAATAATTGTCTCTACTGGAAACATATCCACCTGCTTCACGAATAAGCATTAAGCCTGCTTTAGTAAGTAAGTTTTCATGTTTATTAATAATAATATCAAATCTTCCAGCTGCTAAATAAGCCATTTCAAGTATGTTGCTGCCTAAATTACGTGGATGAGTAAAGCTATTTGCAGCAACGGAAGTCGCTACAAAAGCATCAGCAAAACTATTTTGACTAGAAGTACGCATCCTAGATTTAGGAATGATGCTTTCAGTATAATTTTCAAACCAAGCACCAAAACCTTTAGCTGCGTAAAAAGTTTCACGCAGGATAGGATTATGAATAGCAATTACTAATGCTTCTGGATCTTTAGGGTCTTGTTTGAATAAAGCAACTACTGAGCAACAAAAAGGGATACTACGCTGAAAATTCATGATTCCAGCAATTGGTTCTAAGACGAAAAAATACTCGCAGTCTTTTGGCTGTTGCCCATTTGCTAGGCTCAATCCATAGTGAGGGCGTTTTTCAGCTAAAGCAGTACTTAATTTACTTTCAAGGCGTGAATAGCATTTACGAGTAAAATCTTGCACGCCTTTTTTTGAACTTTGTAGTTGGGTGATTTCACCAAAATCACGCTGCATAAAGCGAGCTGAGTCATGGAGTACGTCATTTAACATTTTAACTTGCTGTTCTAAGTTTAATGTCACAGTTATTTCGCTCGCTCTATATAAGTGGAGTCAGTAGTTCGAATAACGACTTTATCATCAATATTGATAAATGGTGGTACCATAACGCGTACGCCATTATCTAAAATTGCTGGTTTAAATGATGCAGCAGCAGTTTGTCCTTTTATAACTGGCTCAGTTTGTGCGATTATTGCAATAATTTTTTCTGGCACTGTAACGCTGATAACTTCTTCGTTATAGAGTTCAACAGCTAGATTCATACCATCTTGTACGAAAGGTAATTGATCACCTAAAACTGATTTATTAATAGAGATTTGCTCAAAGCTTTCATTATCCATTAAAGTTAGATCATCACCTTCAAAATATAAAAATTGGAAAGATTTTTCATCTAAGCGAACTTTTTCAACTGCTTCAGAAGAGCTAAATCTTTCGTTTAATTTAGTCCCTGTTTTTATATCTTTCATTTCAATTTGAACATAAGCTCCGCCCTTTCCAGGTTGAGTGTGTTCAGGATTTTTAACTACTACATATAAACGATTATTATGTTCTAAAACGGTGCCAAGTCTAATAGAATTTGCATTGATTTTCATTTAATACCTATAAAAATATATTGTGAACTGTAGATCAAGATACAAACTAAGAAGCAATTAGTCTATAAAATATTTAATTTTGATGTAAATAATTATTTATAGATTATACGGAGCGGTTACCTTTTTGAGGAAGAGAGCCAGGTAATTTGTCATATTTTTTTTGATGGATTGAGTCCACTTCTAAATTAAGCGTCAACCCTTTGACAGCGGTTTTAGCTTTATTTAGGTAATGTTTTTCAGCAGGTTTACCAGTAAAATGTCCTTGTAGAGTATTAACAAGATCTTTATTTACTTCTAGAGCTAAACCATTATTTGATCGATAATCAATAGATATTTTAGCGCTATTATGAGGAATCCAATTTTCTGGGATTAAAGGTGGGTTTTGTTCAGATGATTTTCCTTGAAGAGCTTTAAGATTAGCTGTTACAGTCATATCGCCAGATTTATCACCAGTCGCTTGCTCGATTACTGTAGTAAATTTTGTAGCTAAAAGTTTACCTTTTTCAAAGGTAAAGCTATTAAATTGCTCAGCTATGTTGTTAGTGGTTTGAAGAGGGGTGCTTAAGCCGGTTATATTCGTTTGGTTCCACTGAGTACGTAGAAAGTTTCTTTGTTCAGTGGAGATTTTAAGCATATACTCATCTTGAAGGTAATCTACAACCATATCCATTGTAGGCTTTGCTTTAGGTTTAGTGGCATAGGTAAGATTGTGATGGCTTAAAACAAGCTTGGCGAAATTATTGAGTTTGATTTCTTCATTATCAATTATTAGCCTCAAAGAGTTGATTTGTTTTGCATCAAGATTTGATTGGTCTCTATAGCTATCAGCAATTTCTTGAATTGCTTGATGATGATCTTGTTCTGTTTTGCCTTCTGTTAATCTTGCTGCTTTACCGTAAATAGACTCTAATGATCCAGACCCTCTGGTTACAACCGATTTTGCAAATGCAGGATCACTGAATAATTTATCCTGTTGAATAACACTTAAGCTTTCGTTTAAGCTAGCAGCTTTAGTTACAGGTTCTAAGTCTTCGGGAAAATTAATGGAAAATTGAGTAAATTTTGGCATATTCCTCAGAGCTAATTAGATTAGATAATTCTTAGTATAGATAAATAAAGTTAATTAATCGTTAACTGGTGTTTGGTTGAGTTGTATGTCAATCTTTAGTAATAATTGAAAATGGTATAACATGAGTTCAATAATATTACCACAGCTGGGGTCGATGGCAGGATCAAGTATTGGTGGGTCAATAGGAGCTGGTATTGGTCATGGAATGGCTTCGGTTTTTGCTCAAGAGATTGATCAAAACTTTTTATTTCGTAATAAGAAAACTCCAATTATTGGGCCAAGGCTTGCAGAGCTTAATTTACAGACAGTCACCTATGGTAGGATGATACCTATTATTTATGGCAAGGTAAGACTTGCTGGTAATATTATCTGGGCAAGTGAGATAAAAGAAGAGCATCATGACCATTATCAAAGAAGAAGTAAGTTTTCTAGTAAATCTTTAGTTGCTAGAGAATTTAGCTATAGTGTTTCGCTGGCCATTTCTATTACAGAAGGAGAGATTAGTGAGATTTTACGAGTATGGCTAGATGATAAATTAATTGATCCACGTAAAGCAAATTATCGATTTTATAATGGTAGTGAGAGCCAAATACCAGATCCTCTGATTGAGGCTATCCAAGGACATGGCAAAACTCCAGCTTTTAGAGGGCTTAGTTATATTGTAGTTGAAGATTTACAATTAGGGGAATTTTCCAATCGCATTCCAAATTTTCTTTTTGAAGTGAAGCGAAAAATTAAAGTTCAATATTCTAATGATGAATTGCCATTAGAAGAAAGGATTAAAGCGATGGTAATGATTCTAGGATCTGGAGAATTTGTTTATGATCCATTGGTCCAATCAAAAATACCAAAAAATTATAACCCTAAATATGGTTATTTTAATGCACAAAAAACTAAAATTAACCAAAATAATCGTGAAAACAAAGCTGATAGTATAGTTGCTCTTGAGCAATTAGCTGATACTTGCCCAAACTTAAAATGGGTTGCACCAGTAGTTGGTTGGTTTGTAAACTCAGTTGATGCTGCAAATTGCATAATTGAGCCTGGAGTTGAATATCGTGAAGGTTCAAGTTCTCCAGAGGAGTGGCAGGTAGCTGGTTATAGTCGTGCTTCAGCTAGATTGATTAGTCAAAATAAATATTCTAGCCCTATCTATGGGGGTACTAGCAATGATAACTCAATTTTGCGTTATTTAGATAAAATCAAGAATTATAACTATCAAATTATGTTCTATCCGATGGTTTTTGTTGATCAGCAAGATAAGCCATGGCGTGGTAGAATTACTGGATCTGCTGAAGGAGTAAAAAATTTTTTTTATGCTGAGCATGGTTATAATAATTTTATCCTTCATTATGCTCGATTAGTTAAAGATAAAGTTGATGCTTTTATAATTGGTTCAGAATTAATTGGTCTAACCAAAATTAAAGATCAAAATAATAAATTTCCAGCCGTTGATGCATTGATTACTTTAGCTAAACAAGTGAAGCAAATTATGGGTGAGCGAGTAAAAATATCTTATGCCGCTGATTGGAGTGAATATCACCACACTGATAATGGTTGGTATAATTTGGATTCTTTATGGGCTTCAGAGTCAATAGATTTTATAGGTATCGATGCTTATTTTCCCTTAACTAATGTTACTACTTCAATCCAAACTGAAGAAGAGATTATTAAAGGGTGGCAATCAGGTGAGGGCTATGAATATTATTATAGTGACAAGGAAAAAACTAAGAAATATCCATTAGGAGCAGCTTATGCTTGGAAAAATATTGGCTATTGGTGGGCAAATGAACATATTAACCCAGATGGTTTAAAAACAGCTTGGCGCCCTAAACAAAAAAAGATTTGGTTTACTGAAATAGGTTTTCCATCAGTAGATTTAGCTTCTAACCAACCTAATCTGTTTTATAGTCCTGATAGCATTGAAAGTAATTTTCCGCTTCACTCAAAAGGAAGGGTGGATTTTATTGCGCAAAGACAGGCGCTTTCAGCTAGTGAAAAATATTGGCGTGATAGCGAATTTTTAGAGCAAATGTTTATTTGGACTTGGGATGCTAGACCATATCCATATTGGCCAGATTTAAATAAAGTTTGGGCTGATGGTGGTTGTTGGCCCAAGGGGCATTGGGTTAATGGAAAGTTAGGATTAATTACCCTTGAAGCAGTGATTCAGGATTTATGCAGACGAGCTGGTTTAAATTTAGATAAAATTCGTGCTGAAGAATTAAAAGATCTTATCGACGGAATAGTGATTAATAATCAAGAAGCGGCTAAAGATATTATTAATTTACTAAAGTCGGCTTATTTTTTTGATAGTCATGAAATGGATGGTAAATTATTTTTTGTAAAAAGAACCACCCGTAGTGCTATCGAAATAGCTGATGATGATTTAGTTAACTCTAATGGGCATCAGCGATATGCTCTTAGTGTTAAAAGACTTTCACCATATGAATTGGCTCAGTCCATCTCAGTTAATTATTTTAATTATCTTTTTGATTATCAAATATCAGTAGAATTTGCAACTAATTACTGTAGTCCAAGTCAGCAAGTGATGAATCTTAATTTGCCCATTATTATAGATCCACAAAAAGCTAAAACCATTGCTGATATTAGTTTACAAGAAATTTGGTATGGACAAATTTATTACCAATTTACTTTAGCTCCAAATTATATAAAAGTGAAACCGAATGATCTAATTTATTTAAAGCATCGAGGTAAAACTTTATCCATGAGGGTTGTAACTACTCATCTTGATATAGGTAAGGTTACTAAAATTACTGCCATTAGCATTTGCCAAGACATTTATCAACAGCAAGCTCAAGTTTTAAAATTTCAGCAGAGTATATTGTTTGATAAAGATCACTTTGATCCAGGTTTAACCGAATTAATCATTGTCAATATACCAGTGCTTCCCTATGAACTTCCACCTCGTGGAGTATATTTAGGAGTTATAGGAAATGATGCGCATTGGCGAGGAGCTGAAGTTGTTGGTTCTGATTCTAGGATGGTATATTTTAAACATGCGGCAACTATTGGAGTGATTAGTGAAGACTTGGGGGATTCGATTAAGCTTAATCTGATTAACGGTGAATTAAATAGCAAAACGCAGCAAGAATTAGAGCGTTATGAAAATCTAGCGGTGATAGGTGATGAGATTATCCAATTTGCTAAAGCTGAGTTTTTAGGTAATGGTGAATATAAATTATTAGAAGTAAAACGAAAGCTTTTTAATAGTAAAGCCTCTTTAAGTAAAAAATTTATTTTGTTAGATAATAACTTACAGAAATTCCCGATCAGTGATCAACAAATCGGTAAAAAGCAAGAGTTTGTAGTGATTAGTATTGGCCATAATATAGAGCAGGCGCAAAAATTTGAATTTATTTATGAGAGGAAGTGATTTAGGTTGTAGATTTAGCAAAAAAATACTTGACAATAACGTTGCGTCATAAGTTAACGTACATTTAAGCTTTATGTGGTATTTATTAATTTTTTTAAATTACTTATAAACTAAGTTACCAAGTGCCCACCGTGGATAGTTACTGAAAACCTTAGATTCCTAAATAAAAATGAACAATAGACAATTTTTATGAACAGGTGAATACATTGTTTAATAATAAATTTCAAGAAAAAATATATAGAGCTTGTATAATTATAACCATTTTTGGTTTATTTTTGGCAATCATGTATCAGATAATTTTTAATATGTTGCACGTATCCGTTGAAAAATATAATGATAAGCTTAAGGATATTACCCATAGTGTAGAACTAGGGATTGCTGGTACAAATCAAGCTATGTACGCTTTATCTATAGTATTATCATCTGAGAGAATAGAAAAAAATAACTCACGCATTGATGATTTATTAGATAAGTATGTGGCTTGGCATATATATAAAACTGCGCCATTTCATAGTTTGAGAATATGGGGTATTAATGATGAGATTATCTATAATAATCTACCACCAAGTGAGATGGTTTCATCAGTTAAGATGAA
>CANDYO010000041.1 GCA_947424995.1 Rickettsiales bacterium
ATTAATTGCAATATTAGGGTGATAATAAAAAAGCTAATTAAAATAAGAGAGCTAATGGCATATCCTACATTCATTGTCATCGATAGCAAATCTCCAGCTGTTTCGCCTAGAGTGGTTGCGCATATTTTCATAATCCAAAAGCATAGATTAATTTGAGGTAGCTTGTTCATTAAATTTTGCTCTGTAATTTTTAGCTGGATTTGAGTATAGCTTTAGTTAATTAGAATTGCAATGAGGTGCTATTAATTTAAAAGTTTGAAAAAATAAGTTATTTGGTTATGATAGTCAGATGATTAATTAATAAATTTAACTTATAATATGCATTATATACATTTCTTTAAAAGTCTACTTTGTCTTAGTATTTCAATATTTTTTGCTGTAGCTTTAATAAGCTATAATGATGCAGATCCATCACTTGATAATGCTACCAATATTGAACCGCAAAATATAGCTGGTCTTCCAGGTGCTTATGCAGCTGATTCCATATTGCAATTATTTGGTTTAGCTTCTTTTATAATTATTCTTACCCCTTTATGTTGGGCTTATGTTTACTTTTATTATGGCAAGGTTTCTTTTTGGTTTTTAAGAATTTTGGCTGGTATAATTGCTTTGAATGCAGCTGCTTTATTGTTAAGCGGTTTACAGCTTGATAGTAATTATTTCAGTTATACTGGTGGAGCAATTGGTATTTTATGGCAAACGAAACTTTCTTCATATTTTGCTAGTTATATTATTAAAATTATCGCTGCTTCTATCCTAGCCATAAGTTTATACTTATGCTTGGCTTTAAATAACTCTAGTTGGGCTAAATTTATAAAAATTATCTCTGCTTTAGCTCTATATTCAATTACTTCTGTAGCTAGAGCTACTCAAGCATTGCTAAAGAAACTTAAGCGTAATTCAGCAAATGAATATGTTAGAGAAGCTCCAAAGGTTTCAACTAGGGTTGCTCCAGTTTTATCAGGAAATACAACTAAAGCTGAAATTCCATCATATACTGAAGCTCAAGCACAACCTCAATCGCAAATGGATGATGTTCCTATAGTTCCTCGTAAAGTAATTGAGAAGGCAAAACCAGTATATGAGCAAGTAGCGGTAGACGGATTCACGTTACCATCTACTAGTTTACTTAAAGAATTCCCAGTTAATAAAGATAATGTGCAGCAAAATAATTCAGTTATTAAAAAACATACTGAAGAATTATTACAAGTGTTATCAGATTTTGGGGTGATGGGAGAAATTACCGGAGCTGCATCTGGTCCAGTGGTCACTCTATATGAACTTGAGCCAGCAGCTGGAACCAAATCATCAAGAATCATTGGTTTATCTGATGATATTTCTCGTTCAATGCGCTCTACTTCAGCAAGAATTGCAGTGATTCCAGGACGTAATGCTATAGGTATAGAATTACCGAACAGTAAAAGGGAAACGGTATATTTAAAAGAATTACTTGAGTCCTCTGAATATAAAAACAAGGACTATGATTTACCAATTATTTTAGGTAAAGATATTTCTGGAAATGTTATCGTGGCAGATCTAGCGCGAATGCCACATTTGTTAGTAGCAGGTACTACAGGTTCTGGTAAATCGGTTGCCATTAATACGATGATTCTTTCATTAGTTTATGCTCTAACTCCAGATCAATGCAAGTTTATTATGGTTGATCCTAAAATGCTTGAGCTTTCTGTTTATGATGGTATTCCCCATTTACTCACCAATGTGGTTACTGAGCCAGGTAAAGCTGTAGTAGCGCTTAAATGGGTGGTAAAAGAAATGGAAAATCGTTATCGCTTAATGTCTAATCTTGGTGTTCGCAGTATTCATAATTACAACGATAGAATAAAAGAAGCTGTTGCTAACGGTGAAGTGATGAAGCGTACAGTACAAACAGGTTTCGATGCTGAAACAGGACAGCCAAAAATTGAGCAAGTGCCATTAGATATGAAAACTCTGCCTTTCATTGTGGTTATTGTTGATGAAATGGCTGATTTAATGCTGGTTGCTGGGAAAGATATTGAAACTTCTATTCAGCGCTTAGCTCAGATGGCTAGAGCCGCTGGAATTCATATAATTATGGCAACTCAGCGTCCTTCAGTGGATGTGATAACTGGCGTTATTAAAGCTAACTTCCCTACCCGAATTAGTTTTCAAGTTACTTCTAAAATAGATAGTCGCACTATATTGGGTGAACAAGGAGCTGAGCAGTTACTAGGTAAAGGTGATATGCTTTATATGGCTGGGGGAAGCAAAATCACCAGAATTCATGGACCATTTGTAGCAGATGACGAAGTAGAAAGAATCGTTTTATACTTAAAAAGCCAAGGTCAGCCAGATTATATGAATGATATAACCTCAGAAGATACCGGTTATACAAGTGGTGGTAACTCTGGAGGTGGTGCCGAGATGGATGAACTATATAAGCAAGCGGTGGAGATAGTTGCGCATGAAGGTAAGGCTTCAACCAGTTTTATTCAGCGTTGTTTAAAGATAGGCTATAATCGTGCTGCTAATATTATGGAACAAATGGAAAGAGATGGCTTAGTGGGTAAGCCTAATCATGTTGGTAAACGTGAAATATTGATGTAATTAAAAGCTGCATACAAGAAGGGTAGTATGATATAGTTTTGTATAAAACAAATATAAAGACCATTGTACGAGATATAATTTATCAAAACAATCTATCAAAACAATGCGATGACGTTACCCTTGGCCGAAGGCCGAGGGTCCAGTTGAAATCTTTTAAATACTTTGAATACTTAACTACTTAAGAGATTTTAACTGGATCCTTGCCGCTAGCTAAAGCTAGCGGCAAGGATGACGGCCTCGTTTGTTTTTAGTGTGATTTTAGCTTATACAATAGTCCCTTAAGGAAATTATTATGCTTAAATACTATACCATCAAGAATGATATTCTATCTTCATGCTCTGAAAGAGAAATCTTAAATAATGCAATGAAGCCTATTTGGATCGATATCTTTGATCCTACTTTAGCAGAAGAAAATCTAATAGAAGAATACTTGAAAATTAATTTGCCTACTCAACACGAGATGACCCCGCTTGTACTATCAAGCCATCATTATAAAAATCAAGGTGGACTTTATGTAACGGCAACTCTTATTGCCGATGATCAGGAAATGCAAAATGTTATTTTTATTTTTATAGAAGATAAAATTGTAACACTGCGATATGCTACATTTCATTCATTTGAACTATTTTTGAGCTATATTAAAATTAATAGCCAGGATGCATTAACTAATATTGGTATGTTTACCAGTCTAATCGAAGCAGTAATTAATCATATTGGTGATTCTTTAGAAGAAGTTGGTCGTTCTATTAGCAAGATATCATCCACTATTTTTAATGCAAAGAATCATCCTAAAAAAGGTAAAAAGAAAGAAAAATTACATTTCAATAATATCATTGATCAAATAGGCAATAATGGTGATTTGATTGCCAAAAATCATGAAAGTTTAATCAGCATTTATTGTGCTTTGATTTATATTTTGGAATCAAAACAATTTAAGCCAGTTCATCAAGATGTAGAAAAAGTCCATAATTTAATCAATAATATTTCTCCACTAAAAGATCGAGCTTCTTTTCTTTCGCAAAAACTTGATTTTCTTTTAGATGTTTGTCTGGGAAAAATTAGTATTGAGCAGAATAGAATCATTAAAATAGTTTCTATAGCTGCTCTTATTTTTTTCCCGCCGACCATCATTGCTACCATCTATGGCATGAATTTTGAAGCAATACCTGAATTAAAATGGCAATTGGGTTATCCATTTGCTTTGCTATTAATTGTCCTATCTGCGGTATTGCCTTATTTTTACTTTAAGCATAAAGATTGGATTTAATCTAGCTCTTACTACTTAATTCAAAGTTCGTAATGCGGTGAGTCTAAATTACCAGTAAAATCACAAGTATTAGTATGATGTTCTCTGCAACCCATCTTAGATACAATAGAGGCTTCAAAAGAGCTATTGCGATCATATAAGTCTTCAGTTAAAGCATATACTGATGAAGATAGATATGAACTTAATTGACCATCTAGTGAAGCAATAAAATTAGTATTAGCCATCATTTCTGCTGCAAATTGATAGCTAAAACAATAGGCCATTGCAGACCAATGCTTTGCTCCTTCACTGAATTGGCTAATATGACTTAAGTTACCTGATAATGGTATCTTTGTCCCAATTGAGAGAGTCGCATGTAAATAACCAAGGTGGAAGGGAGTGGGTAAGTCTTTAATAAACTTATTCACATCGTTTACCAAGCTATCTTGATTTTTTGGTGTAAAATCATCTTCGAATACGAGAGTTTTATTGTATTTTCCATTGAAAGCTTTTTTCCAGATCATGAAGTGACTGCACCATAAGCCGATTTCTCTAGCGTTATATTTTCTGCCAGTAAGGGTAAAATCAACTTTGTCAGAATTACAATGAATTTCGTAGATTGTGTTACGGTCTATAACCTCCGGCGTATGGCCTATGAGGTCCAATCCTGTGAACGTGATATTGCTTTTTGTATTAGTAATTTTTACATCATATCCATTAATAGCATTAAATTTAGTATGAGGCATGCCAATAGAATTAAATGTATTACTGATTTTTGTATATCTTGATACTGATTGATTAAGTGTGATTATAAACGCATTATCAAAGTCTATAACATTACTATCTGCTCTACCCATACGATCTAATGAACTATTTTTAGCAAGATTATTTAAGTTTACTAAAGGCGTAGAAGAGGCATATGTTTCTAAGAAGCCAATATATTGCTTGCATTCAGACTCAGGGTGATATTTGAATACATTGGTCTTACCCGTATTGAGACACCAGAAAAAATGATCGATTGGATATTTAAATCCAACATCTTTTAAAGAAAGTAATTTATCTATACCATTAGCACTAAAAATAATAGCGTGAGCTCTAGAGCCAGAAGCTTTGTTGGTAAATCCATTTATATGTTCATTTATAGGTACTAATGTATTATTATGCGTAAAGAGTTTAAAACTTAAATAAGCAAGATGAAAAGTTCTAGGCAGATTGGTTGAGAAAGTCTCTAAACCAGCGGTAAAATTAGCCGCTAAAGAGATATCATCTTCTAAAACTAATATACGATTATAATTATTTTTTTTAGCATCCTCCCATATAAGCAGATTGCTACACCATATTCCTAAAGCTCCAGCATCAACTAAAATTCCTTTATTAGTAATATAGCCAGTAAAATTAAATTCTGTCTTATTGTCTGCGCCTGGATTACAGGTGATTCTATATTGTTGATGTATGTTTAACTTTGCTTTTTTATTCTTGATATCTATACCAAAAAATACTTCATTAGTTTGAAAATTAGTGATTTGCACTTGATATCCATTGATGGCAACAAATTTAGTAAACTTAAGGTTATGTTGCTGTAAATCTTTAGAAATTAATTCTAGTCTTTCTTGTTCTTCAGGTAAGTTTATTACATAAATTTGGTCTGGCATTACTTGATTAAAATCACAATCTTTGGGGTTACTTGGATGAGAATCTCTGCATCCCATTTTAGTTGAAATTGAATTTTGACTATGTCCAGAGTAAACTGTAGAATCTACTGCAGAAAAATTATAACTGGCAAAATATGCAGTAATCCTATGATCTCTAGCTAGTGTCTTAGAATAATCATCTGAATTGCCTACAAATTTATAGCCTTTATTTAATGCTACCGCTCCACGATAACTGATGACGTAGCTCCAATCTCCATACCAATGAGTTTCGTTTCCTGGACTTAGAACTAAGCTATTATTTGTTTCTACTAATGTTGATCTATCTTTAATATGACAATGTAAGTATGCGATATGGTAATGAGGGAGAGCTGCTATAAACTGATTAGCTTGATATATAAAATTATTTGGATTGGGTTTGAAATCATCTTCAAATATTATAGTATGGGAATATTTATTTTCGATTATTCTTTTTCTTATTAAAACTTTTGTGCACCAAACGCCAATGTTTCCAGCCATTAATCGCGCTTTATATCCTTTTAAAGTAATCGTGACTGGAGCATCTACGCCATTGTTACATTCTGCATAAAAATCTTTACCTACAGGAAGGTTTATAACTTTACGTTTAATATCTAGACCTTTATATGTTTTACCAGTTTCTGGATCAGTGATTTTAACATTATAACCATCTACGGCTTCAAATCTTTCAAATTCTACTCCAAGAGGTGTTAATGCATGAGAAATTTCTTCCCATCTTTCTGGAGATCTTTTTAAGTTTACAACAAAAATTTTAGTATTATTTTGAGGTATGTTTAGTAAATCAAGATTAACTTGAGCTTGTTGATGTGATTTGTTAGTCCAAGAAGAGGTCCAAGGGCAATAAGCATAAATATCAGGAAAAAGTTTAAAACATTGTTTTAAATCGCTGTGATCAATACAGTTTTCCTTAATTTCTGGTTTATCTTTATCGAAAAAGTAAAATGGAAATAAATGTTGATAGTCTAAAACTTGAATCGAAGTATCATGATTCTTTGCTTGATATTCTTTGAAAGCTTTGGTAAAAATAAAAGGACCTGTTGCGTTCATAACGTTTTCAATATTAGCTGATTTAACTAATTTACCAAACAAGAATTTCCAAAAAGGATGATTAGGCACGCTTGCTATAAAGTTATTAGCTAGTTCGTCCTTTCTTTCTGGGATGTTCATCTTAGTTGATAATACTAATTGATTAGATCCTAGTAATGGTTCAATATTTTTTTGAAATACAAAGCTATGCTGAATAAAAACTCCACCAAACTTATTTAAAATTAAATATCTTGCAAAATCATGCCTTTTTACCGGTACATCATAAGATAAATATAATGCAAGCATTTCTGGATATTCCTGATCGATAAAATTCAGGACTTGATTTTCATCCCACTCAATAAATTGCCAATCTGGATGGAGAGATTTTAAGATAGCATCGCTTTCATTGTACCGAGCCGGCATATAAGGATTACTGTCATCAAAAGGTATCCAAACTCTGTGAATTTTTTTAGGAATCACCAGAGGTTGTTTTTGAATGTTTGTTTCATTATAAGATAATGATATGAAATTTAAGTTAATAGTTTGATTCATCATAGTGATTTACTACTAAAAGGTTAACGATTAATGTATCTATTAATACCAATAAAACGACTAAGAAATAATTTTTAGTTGTGAATTATTTCTGAATATAATGAGCTTTTTTTATTTGTAAAGAGGAATTACTTACAAAAAAGGTTATTTTATGCGAGAATTTAATAAATATGGAGTTTATGAAATGGTTGATAGTGGATTTGTTGAATATATAGTTGATCTTTTATCTATTCACGGAAATATTAGATCGAGAAAGATGTTCAGCGGGTATGGAATATATCTTGATAGTATGATTTTTGCTATTATTATTGATAATGAGTTATATTTTAAAGCAGATAGCGATTTAGCTAAAAGATATGAGCAGGCTGGATCATTTCCTTTTATTTATAAAAGAGGTGAAAAAACTATTGCTTTAAGCTACTGGTATGTGCCTTCTGAAATTATTGAAAACGAAGATTTATTAAACGATTGGTTTAATAAAAGTTTAAGTATTGCTAGGCTAAAAAAATCTAAGAAAAAGACTATTACATAAGTGGATCTCATACTTCAAGCATGTGAGGGCGTCATCTTTGCTCGCCGTAGCCGTAGGCTTAGGCGTAGCGAAGATCCAGTTGAATTCTCTTTGTGTAGCGTTCAATTACTCAAGGTTGTTAAGAGATTTAATCTGGACTCTCGAACCGCGCTTCGCGCGCTTCAAGAGTGACGGCATCGTATTGTTTTTATAGCTGATTTATGTAATAATGTTTCGTGCAACAGTCGTTCAATAGAGATAAAATCATGCATGTCTTAAAATTTATTGTAGAAATGTCTAAGCCATATAGATTGTATCTATATGGCATGATGTTGGCGATGATCCTAGTTGCTTCTGTAAAAAACGCCACTCCATATTTAATCAAAACAATTATCGACTATGTAAATTTAGGTGATTATAGCAATATTTGGATGGTGGTGGTTTTTTATGCATTAATACAAGTAACAACAGTAGGAACTTGGAATTTTTATGATTATTGTATAAGTAACTATTTTCCGCAATTAACTGCATCGATCACTAAAACACTTTTGGCTAAGATTAGCCTTTATCCATATCGTTTTTTTCAAGAGTCTTTTTCCGGAAGCATATCAGCTAAAATAAGTGATGCAGCAAAACATACTCCGATTATCATCGATACGGTTATTTTAGAATTATTCCAAATATTAGTAATGATGGTCATTAGCATTGCTTTACTAACAAGAGTTTACTATGGCTTCGGTATTGCCATCATCTTATGGCTTTTAATATTTTTAAGCATAGCTTATATATTCATAAAAAAAATTGTTCGATTAAGTGAAGAAAAAGCAGAAGCTAATTCTACAGTGTGGGGGGAGGGTTATAGATTATCTTGCTAATATATTTTCAGTAAAAATATTTGCATCTTCTACCTATGAACAAAATAGATTAGATCAGCATCTAGAAGAATTTATAGCTAAAGATAGAGCGATGAGAACTTATTTAAGAGCATATTTCTCAACTCAAGGAATAGTTTTTTCGTGCTATATCATAGGTTTGTTATGTGCGATGATTTACTTAAGTAAGCAGAAACTAATAACTACTGGAGATTTTGCATTAGTCTTTATGTTAAATTTTGAAATCGTCAATTGGTTATTTAATTTGACCCAAATATTAAGAGAATTCTTAACTCGCTTAGGTGAGTTAAATCAAGCCTTATCAATATTTACTTTAGTGCCAGAAATTCAAGATAAACCGGATGCAAAAATATTAGATGTCAATAAAGGGCAGATTATTTTTGATAAAGTAAAATTCCATTATAAAGGTACTGAGGCCTTATTTCAAAATAAATCAGTTACCATTGAAGCTGGACAAAAAGTTGGTTTAGTAGGCTATTCTGGTGGAGGGAAAACAACTTTTATCAATCTAATTTTACGGCTTTATGATATAACCGATGGGCATATTTTAATTGATAATCAAGATATTTGTGATGTAACTCAAGATAGCTTGCGTGCTCAGATTTCAATGATTCCGCAGGACTCATCACTTTTTCATCGAACTTTGATGGAAAATATCCGTTATGGGCGATTAGATGCTACAGATAGTGAAGTTATTAAGGCTGCAAAACATGCGCATGCTGATGAATTTATTAGTGCATTGCCACAAGGTTATCAATCACTTGTTGGTGAACGTGGGGTTAAGCTTTCTGGTGGTCAGCGCCAACGAATTGCGATAGCTAGAGCTGTTTTAAAAAATGCTCCTATTTTAATTCTAGATGAAGCCACGTCTCAACTTGATTCTGTTACTGAAAGCTATATTCAAGAAAGTTTGATAGAGTTAATGAATAATAAAACGACCATTGTTATTGCTCATCGCTTATCAACCCTTCTGCGTATGGACAGGATCTTAGTATTTGATAAGGGAAAAATTATAGAAGATGGAACCCATTCAGAGCTTTTGAATATAGGTGGATTATATAAGACGCTTTGGAATGCACAAGTTGGTGGATTTTTACCGGATAAAAAAAATGAAGGTGGGTTGTAATAACATTTATCGGGTTATCCCTGACGAGGACGAAGTCCGAGATCGGGGATCTTATTAAGGAAAGAAAACTCCTGAGATCCCCGGTCGCACCGCTAAAGCGGCTTGCCAGGGATGACGCGATAAATGTTTATTCAGCTAATAGAGACTTGGTATTAAAGAAATATTAATAATTCCTTAACCTATCTAGCTTAATCTATATATTATAGTCTAAGTAAAGGGGATTAGTATGATAAAGCCAGTAAATGAAGCAGATAAAACCTATGAGCCAGTAGAGATATATGGTAAAATAATGCAATTTTTGCATTTTAAAGACGAGGAAAAAAATCTTCAATATATTAGCAATGAAATTTTTAAAGCTGCTTGTCAAGATTTGCAGTTACATAATAAAGATAGCTGGAAAAAAACACCCAAGGGTCTGGAACAGAACATCTTGATCTATATTTAGAAACTTTAGCAACTGCAATAATTAGCAATCCTGACAATCACAATAAAAGCATCAAGTCAGCTGAACTAGTGGCAGCGATGAAAAAAGAAGTATCTGTGCCATATGAGAAGCTTAAACAAAGCCTTAATGATGTTAGGGTATTGGGTGTTGGTAAAGGAATATATGAAAAGGCAGCGGCTACTCTCGGTATTATCGCAAGAGGAGTTGTAGCTCCAGCTATTTCATTAGGAATTATTGCTTTAGGCGGTTTTGCAATAGTTACTGGAATTGGATTGGAAATTAAAGGATTTAAAGGGGCAATTGAAGGCTCATCTAGTTTAGTTAGTAGTGCAATTAATATATATGTAGGGAGATCTATTGAAAATTTAGGTGGTCTTGGAGTTGAGGTTGGTGGACTTGCTGGAATTGCTGGAGCATATAAGAGTCTTGAAATGCATGATATAAGAAATCAGATAAAAAGTGCATTTAGAGATGGAGGAGAAGAAACCAAGGATACTATCAAAACAAAAGCTCTTTATCGAGGTAATAGTTCTAATAAGCTTGAAAGATAAGCTACCTTATGTATAGCATATATTTTTTAATGATAAACGATAAATAATGATTGACATGCGCGATAATGCTGTTAAAGTGGATTTATGTCAAACGTTATTGAGGTAAGTTAAATCATGAATAAAATTAAAAAAATAAGCTCATGTCTTTTGTTCTTTATCAATTTTTTAATTATAGTACTTCCATTATCTATTATTGTTACCTGGTATTTTATTGATACGTTTAATCTTGGTATAGATAAGGTAGGTGAATTTGCTATAGGATTATCACATGGCCTTCAAGCGCCGGTAACTCATGTTAATATGAATGATGTTCAATGGACAGTTCTTTCTGAGTCGGTTGGTATCAGTGGTCATATTTTAAATATGCTGCCATTATTCTTAAGTCTATTTGTACTCAAAGAAATTTTTAAGAATTATAAAAATGGTGAGATCTTTAGCACGGCTAATGCAGTTAATTACAAATATTTGAGTTGGTTGTTTTTTCTGGATGCTTTGCTCGCTAAGCCTCTAGGTGATGCTCTGATGGTTATGGCTTCAACTTTATCTAATCCTCCTGGTCAGCGCTATATCTCTGTAAGTTTTGGGACTCCTAATCTAGAAGCTATTTTCTGCGGAGCTATTCTATTAGTTATTTCACTGGTAATGTTTGAAGCTAGTAAGCTTCAAGATGAATCTAAATTTGTAATATAGGTGAAATTTCATATGGAAATTATTGTAAATTTAGATGTTATGTTAGCTAAAAGGAAGATGAAGTTGCAAGATTTAGCTGAATCGATTGGAATTACGGTGCAAAATCTATCAATCTTAAAAACTGGTAAGGCTAAAGCTATTCGCTTTTCAACCTTGATGAGTATCTGTGAGCATTTAGACTGTCAACCAGGAGATATTTTAGAGTTTAAGCGTGATTATAAAGAAGAGGCCGTTGCATGAGATAGAACTGCAATACTACAGACAAGTGAGGTCGTCATCCTTGAACGAGCGAAGCGAAGTTCGAGGATCCAGTTAAAATCTCTTGTAACGTAGAGTATTTAAAGGTTTTAAAAGAATTCAACTGGATCTTCACCATCAGCTGAAGCTGTTGGCAAAGATAACGACCTTGCATGTTTTTGTAGCAATCAGAGCTCGTGCAATGGTCTTAAGAAACTATTGCATAGGCTTAAGTTTTGTCAACCGAGGGAGTTACTCTTGGTCAAGCGTTAGTGCTTACCAAAGGGTGACGCCCTTGTATGCTTTGAGTATGATTTTAGCTCATGCAATGATATTTGGAAAAATAAATTACGAATCTAGCATGTCCTCACATAAACCTCTAAGACTAGCTGCTGAAGCGCCGATAGTATGGACTGCAAGTGAAGGGATGGTGGCATAATTGGCGGTAGCTAACGATCCACTATATACAATCATCTTAGGAATAGCGCAAGAGCTACCGTCACACTCTACATATTGAGGCGCAATAAAATATACAAGATCTCCATCCCAAGGTGCGCTGCCAATACCAATACCAGTACCAGTTATAGTGATAGTTTTGCTAAAAGTATGACAAACTCTTGCCGCGCATGTTATGCCTGCGCTTGGAATAGTAACGCTATAGCCTGCAGAATCATTAATTGTTCTAGTAGAAATATCGCTGCAAGCATAGCCTGGAGAAGAACAAGTGACTGCATAAGATGGAATTGTTAAATATGTATTGGTAACAGTAATAGGATCGGTACTATAAATTGAATCTATATCATCTATTGCAGTTCTTCTTACATTGCTTTCTGGAATATAAAAGATATAATTGCTACCACTTAGTGAAGTATATGCAGCTGGAATGGTGTCACTATTGCCAATATGTGAAATGGTCCGTGAAGGACAATTAAAGCCAGCTATGCCTGCATTATCAGGAAGAGTTATAGTGTCAATTTCACCAACATTTCCATCAACAGTAGCAGTTGCGTAAATAGTGGATTGAGATGGAATGGTAAGTGTGCGGGAATTACCAACCATAATAGGTGCGGTGCTACAAGAGGACGTAGTTATACAGGTAACTGGGATTGACGGAACTAAAAAACTGAATCCTGCTTTACTAGAAGTTAAAAAAATTGATTCAGTAGCGCAAGAGTCGCTTGTGCAAGTTATTGATAGAGAAGGGATATTTAGTTGACCAGAGGGAGGGGATGTAGATTGAGCAATTGATGCGACTGCAGATGTTGTCCAGAGACTTCCTATTACTTCAAAACATCCTCCACTGCTGCTTTTACTCATATAAACATTAGCAAGGCTAGAATCTACCATGTTTCCATTTGATAAAGTTGTAAAAGCTTGTTGTGACCATTTATTACATTGTTTACTAGCTATTATCGAATCAGCTATATCACTAGATCCAGTGGCAATCCATGTTGGGCTAGCAGTTAAAGTGCTACAATAATAAGCTGATCCTAGTGTTCCTATTTGTACTGAAGAAGTTTGATAATCATAAATAAATGACTTTACAACGCCAAGTAATAGATCAATAAAATAACTTAAGCCTTGATTAGATTGCAAGTTTTTATAAACATAAAGTGCTTCACGTAAAGTAATTAAATCTGTTAATCCTGGGGTGTCTATGTTTAAGTATGTTGTGATAGCCTCATTTACTGTATTTCCTGCACTTGTTGTATCTTGATTGAGGATATTTTGTACTAATTAATGTGCTTTGGTTATACTGAATTGCATTTGTGATGGGGTTTGAATAGGGATGGTTGGCATGGTAGTTTTCCTTAAATGATAACTGAACACACTTAAGAATATGACTTAAATATTAATTTTTTACTAAGATTTAGATTTGTTTGTTAACTCTTTCCATCCCTCATAAGTTAGGGCCCAACGTTCATGATCACACCATTTGCCATCTATATGCAAATATTTAGGAGAGTAGCCTTCTTTGGTAAAGCCGTTAGCCTTAACTAAATTTATTGAACGGATATTTTCAGGTTGAATGTTGGCTTCTATTCGATGTAATTTTATTTCTTTAAAAACATGCTGCAAAACTAATTTTAAGCCTTGGCTCATATAGCCTTTCCCTGCGTAATTAACCATGGAATAAAAACCTAAATAGGCGCTCTGAAAATTGCCTAAAACTATCTCGCTGATATTAAATACCCCAATAATATTGCCAAAATTATCACAACTTAGAAAGCATTTATGCTTAGTAAGTTTTGAGCGTTCGATGTAGGTTTTAAATGCATCTTCAGTTTGTGGTGGATTGATCCATGGGTGATGCAGATCTACACTGTTTTGACACTCTCGCAAAAAAGCATTTTGATCTTTAAATGTTGGTTCTCGAATTATTAATATGCTCATTGAAAATCTTCTTTTGTTATTTTATAAAGTATATGTTGTGATAATGGATGATCGGCTGCAAGCTTTGGATGAACAAAGTCTCCATTGATATCTCTTGTTAAACCAAGTTTTTCCATTACCTTGATTGAACGAATATTAGCAGGTACGGTGAATGAAACTATTTCTTTGATACTGCATTGATTAAAGCCATATTTTAGCGCTGCTTTAGCGCCTTCAGTTGCGTATCCTTTACCCCAATACTGGGAACCAAGCCGCCATCCAACTTCAA